>DASVCG010000350.1:0-2910 GCA_036381755.1 Phycisphaeraceae bacterium
CGGATTCGCACGGCAGCGAGCCCGGAGCAACCCACCGGCGCGCTTCGGCGCCGGGGCGATGCCGCCGCCTGTGTGACGGTGATCGGGTCATGGCTCGGGTAGGGCGTAGACGCGGAAGTTGCGGTATTTCATGCGGGTCCACTGCATCTGTCGCAGCCCGATCTTCCCGCCGCCGAGGATCGGCCCGTAGGTCTGCCCATCGTCGAAGAAGTCGATCACACGCTTGCCGTCGATCCCCATCTGGATGCGCGGTCCATCTTTCACCAGCGTCACCGTGTGCCACGCCCGCGAGCCGGGGATGATGCCGGCTGGTCCGTTGGTCACCAGGTAGAGGCCGTGGTTTTTCCGCATGTTGATGGTGATCCGCCCCGGCGCGTCGGGTGCGTTGGCGTAGTAGGAGATGTGGTAGCAGTTGATGTCGCCGCTGTGGTACTGGCTGAATACGCCGTTGCGCGGCGCCAGCGAGGGGTCGAAGATGTCCTCGCCGTGGCGTCCCTTTGCCGAGAAGAAGATGATGCACAGCCCCTGGTCTTCCACCGGCTGCACCTCCCACTCGACGCGTATGTGGTCGGGGAAGTCGCGGTCGCACCAGTAGACGAAGTTGCCGTTGGGCCCATCGGGTCGGGTGGACCGCAGGATCATCGCGCCCTGCTCGAACGTCACCTGGCCCGGCCCTTCCATGCGCCAGCCGGCCAGATCACTGGGCGAAGACAGCGGGTTGTCGTAGATCAGCTCGCCTGCCGGCGCACGCAGCTCGCCCAGGTCGCGCTGGCCCAGCACCGTCGCTAGGTTGTCGAGGTAGAACACCGGCACGCGGGCGCAGATCTCGTCGGCGGTCAGGGCGCGGGAGATGGCCTGCACGCTGCTGATGCCCAGCTCGCTCAGGTGCAGGATGAGGCTTTCAGCGTGAGGCGGCGTCCAGGGAGGGATCCGCGTGCCGGGCAGCCGCAGCGGCGTGCCGTTGAGATAGCCTTGCGATATGCCGGTGTCGGTGTCCCAGACAAACGCCAGGTGCATCCAGGCCGGGCCGGGCAGTCCCGGCACGTGGGTCACGAGGTTGCGCTGGTCGAACGGCGACTTGCTCCACGCCCATCGGACGGTCGCCTGCGAGGGGGCGCCCTGGATCGCAAGCTCCGCGACGCCCGGCACGCTCAGCACGGGACGGTTGTACGGCTCAGCGGCTTCGCCTGCCTGGATGACACGATCCAGCCGAACCCAGAGCATGACCGTCCCCGCGTGGCCCAGCGGTTCCTCCAGGCGCAGGTCGATTTGTCGCGGCGTGTCGGCGGCGCGGATCGCCCGCGTCTGCAGCATCGGGCCGGGGATCTCCTCGGCCGCGGTCGTTGGCAGCGGCTGCCCCAGCGTCATCCCGCGAACCACACCGTCCATCGCCAGCTCATCCATGCCGTCCGTTCCATCCGCACCATCTACGCCATCCGCATGAGGGCCCACCGCGGGCATCCGCCAGGCCTGGCCGTGGCTGACGGCGCCGACGTCGCGCGGCGTCGATGATGCGTCGGTGAGCTGCTGTGCCGCTGCGACCGGGCCGGCGAGCCCCACGGCTGGACTATCCTGCCGCGGCGCGAAACGATGCGATTCGATGTCCTCGAGGCGGAGCGATGCGGCGTCCGGAAGCACGCGTCCGCCCTGGCCGGCGAAGATCTTGCCTCGCGCGTCGTCGCTGCCGACCCAGAGATTGTGCTCAAAACGGATCCGGCTGCCGCGGAAGTCGTCGCCGTTGCTGAACGCGCTGGTGAGGCAGATGTTGTTGAGGAAATGGAAGTTCTCGAACGCGCGTTTCAGGGGTTGGACGCGGGTAAGGAATTGCCCGCCGGGGAAGATGACGGTGTTGTTGAACACGACGACCCCGTCGCCGGGCGGGGCGACCACGTCCATGGGGACGCCGGTCATGTTCGGCCGCTCCCAGTTGCTTCCGCTGGCGCCGGCCTTGAACCATCCGGGCGTGTGGCCGGCGCGGGTCCACATCTCAATGAGCGATGCGCGGGTGTAAATGATGTTGCGATAGACGTAGATCGGCCCGGGCCACGGCTGGCCGCCCAGCGGCTGCCACGACAGCGGCTCGAAGGTATCGAGGATCACGTTATCGTGGATCCGCATCCGCCGGGCGTGGTCTTCCATCTCCACGGCGTTGTCGACGATGCGCTCGAACACGTTGTCGCGCACCGTCAGCCCGTCGCTCCATCGGACCGCCCAGCAGGACATGCCTTCAAACGTGTCGTGGATGTAGTTGTGGTCGACCGTCCAGTCCTTGCCCACGAGGTTGACGATGCCGGTCTCGTAGGTGCGCTGGATGCCGACGCCTGAGCCCTTGCGGTGCCACCAGAAGATGTGTGATGTGTCGCGGTCGGCGGCGGGTGCTTCGAGCCGCCGCTGGATGACTTCGACCATATCGTCGAAGGCGGGGAACTGCGAGTAGTCGCAGGCGGTGACGCGCACGCGGTTCGTGGTCTTGGCGGGGTCTTGCGATTCGGATTTTCCAGAGACGCCGGTGCGGCAGCCGCGGAACCAGGCGTGGCGGACGATGACCTCGCTGCCGCGGACGAAAACGCCTGCCACGCCGGGCGTCTCGAAGGTGAATCCGTCGAGGATGACGTGGGCGGGGCCGTCAATCAGGATGCCAACGTTGTAGTGGTGAGGGGCGTTGATGCCGTTGCCGGCGAAGTTGACGCCGGTGGGGGGCGACACGGCGATGACGTGGTCAGCGGGGTTGGTCGAACCGTATTTCCCCGACGGGTGCAGGCGGACGTAGAGGCGTCGGGCCGCTTTGTCGTAGGCGAAGCCGTGCCATGGGCCGGGGCTGCCGTTGGGTAACGCGAAGCGCCGCAGGGCGTCGAGGCTCGGATAGGGAAACAGGTCGGTGCCGCTGTAGAGGACGCGCGCCGGCTCGTG
>DASVCG010000351.1:0-2786 GCA_036381755.1 Phycisphaeraceae bacterium
GCGGGAGTGGCTGCGATGTTGCGGCGGCGCAACGGCCCGATCGGCTCATGACGTTCATCTTTTCCCCGCTGGTGTCCTTCATGGAGTGCTGCACGGATGAAAGTAACGCGCGTATGTCAGGCGGTGATCTGCGCAGCCGCAGCAGGCGTCTGCGGCCCGGTGGCTGGCGCAGCGGATCAGACCAGGCCCCAGGCCGCGGTGCCCTACGAGGTGTTTGCCGTCGGCGTGTATGACGCCATCGACGCGGAGGACCTGCCCCGCCTGCGTGCGATGGGCTTCAACTGCGTCGAGGTGTTCTACGATCAACTGACGCCGGCCTATCTGGACCAGGCCCAGCGGCTTGGGCTCAAGGTCATCCCGTTTCTGTTTCCGGGTGATGCGGCCAAGACCGCTGACGCTGACGCCGTCGCGGCGCTTGAGCTTGAGCGATACCTCGATTCGCCAGCGATCTCGGCGTGGTATCCCATCGATGAACCCAGCGGCGGCCGCGTGCCGGTGGCGACCTGTCTTGAAACCTATCGACTGATCAAGGCCAAGGACCCGACCCGGCCGGTGCTCACCGTGCTCAACAAGCCCCAGGAAACCGCGGATTTTTACCACACCTACGACATCCTCGGCCTCGACCCTTACCCGGTGATCTATGCCGGCGAATGGGGCGGCCGTTTGTCGCTGGTCGCTGACGAGATGGCCATCGCCCGCAAGCATGACCCGCATCGGCCGTTGTGGATGGCGTTGCAGGCATTCGGCGGCATCGGCGGCTGGGCGCGTCATCCCACCGGCGCGGAGCTGGAAGCCATGGCTGGCATGAGCCTCGTCCACCGCGCCGCGGGCATCCTCTACTACACCTGGCGAGACCCGCATGAGAACACCGCGGAAAGCTGGCAAACCATGCAGAACTCGCCCGACCTGATCGATGCTGCCACGCGGTTCAACAAGCTGCTGGCGACAATCAGCGATGCGCTGGCTGCCCCGGTGCTCGATCAAACCGTGCGCGTCGATCCGGCCCACGTGCGACTGCTGGTGGATGAGCACAACCGGGCGTACCTCATCATCGTTCACGGTGACTACGGCCGGCGAGATGTGACGGTTGCAGCCGATCTGTTCCGCAACGCGACGCTCGTCGACGGCTCCGATGCGCTGAGCCTGACGGACGGCAGGCTTGTTGCGCGCTTCGATGATTGCGGTGTTTTGCTGGCTCAACTGGATCTGGCTGCGCCGCCGACGGGTGCTGCGCAGCTCGCGGTCAGCTCCGACCCGCCGCTGGAACCGCTGGTGCCGCTGAATGAGATCGCGGACATCTCGGCGCCGCAGCTCACCGCTGACAGCTACGGCATCCGCAACGCCGGCGACGGCTCGCTCAGCACCAACTGGGCTTCGCCCCGCCCCTACACGCTGCCGCTGGCTGTGGAGGTGCGCTTCAGGCAGCCACGGGCTGTGCGGCGCGTGACGATCCACCCGATGGTCATCGATTCGATCGGCTACGACGCCTGGCAGGCGATCAGGCTGACCGCGTCCAGCGGCCAGGTCATCGAGCAGACGTTTGAAGCCGGCGAAATGCCTTACGTGTTCAATCTTGACGGATCATCGATTCAATCCATGCGGATCGAGATCCTCTCCACCCATACCACGCGCAACTACGTCGGCATCCGCGAGATCGACGTTCAGTGATCGAGCGGGCCTTGATCGGCTGGCGGCTTGTCGGGGAATCCATCAATCGACGAGGAAGATCCTGGCCAGGACGGGGGCAGCGGCGGTGGTGATGGAGTGCGGCTCGCCGGCTGGGCCGGGCTCGATGCGGACCCGCTCGGACAACTCATCGAGAATCAGCGGCTGAATCGCCTGAATCAGGCTGTGCAGGTAAGGCTCTGAGCCGGGCAGGTCGGACATCAGCGTCACCTGGCCACAGCGGGTGAAGTTGACCGCGTTGGCGATGCCCACGGCCAGCAGTTGCGTCAGGCGCGTCAGGGCGGGGGATGGGGCGGCGCGGCCGTTGTGGCGCTGGATCGCTTCGGGCAAGGCGGGCGAGGCGGAGTCGAGCTGCTGAAGGTATTCGGTGCTGAAGATGCGCTCGAGGCAGCCGACGGCCCCGCAGTAGCACCGGGGCGTGCCCGTCACCGCCAGCCGCGTGTGCCCCAGTTCGTTGGACCCGACGATGCAGCCGGGCATCGGCCGACCGCCGACGGTCAGCGTTGCGCCGATGGCGCCGTCGGAGAGATAGATGAGCAGGTGCTCGCGGGCTGGGGCTGTGGCGCGCTCCATCAGCCAGCGCGTGGCCATCGCGTTGGTCAGATTCTCCAGGTAAAGCGGGACGCCGCCGGTGGCCCCGGCAATCGCCCGGAGGCTGATGTGGCGCAGGCCCGGCCAGGATGCGCTGAACAGCACCTGGTGCCGTGTTGCGTCGATGAACCCGGGCACCATCAATCCCACCGCCAGCGTGGCCTCGTTCACCAAGGCGCGCACGAAGCGGGCGGCGGTGGGGATCAGCCGCTGCGGCTGGGCCACGGTGGCCTCGCGGCGGTCGCCGACCGCCTGCCCCAGCAGGTTGACGCGCCCGCAGGCGACGTAGCCCGGATCGATCACCAGCCCCAGGACGTGTCGGCGGGTCGGGTCAACCTCCAGCAGCGTACCGGGCCGGCCCACCGTGTCGCGCTGCTGCGGGCCTTCGCGGATGAGGCCCGCCTCGATCAAGGCCGCCACGTCCTGGCCGACGGTATTCTTGCGGATGCCCAAGCGGGCGTGGAGGTCGGCCCGGCTGCCGGCCTTGGTGCGCAGCATCCACAATTCCC
>DASVCG010000352.1:0-2217 GCA_036381755.1 Phycisphaeraceae bacterium
CCGCCTCGGGCATGCCTTCTCCGCAGGCGGTCAGCCCCAGCGCCAAAGCGGCCAGCGGCAGCGCAAAAAGCCAGCGTTTCATCGAGCGAACGTTCAGCAAGGGTCGGGGCATGATGACTCCGGGTTCGCGTTTCCAGCCGATTGATCCATCGAGCCGCTGCAGCGGCGCGTGCGGGCTTGCCGGGCCCGCGGGCAGCGCCCTTAGCCGATCACCTTCAGCAGCTCCACCTCGAACCGCAGCGTCGCATCAGCGGGCACCAGGTCGCCGATCCCGCGCGAGCCGTAGCCCAGGTGCGGCGGGATGCGCAGCACACGCATTTCACCCTCCCGCATCCCGATCACCCCCACCTCCCAGCCCGCGATCACCTCCCCCGCGCCGATGCGGAACGTCAGCGGCTGGCCTTGCTCATACGAGCTGACGAACGGCACGGTTGCATCGGCCACGAAGCCGCGATAGTTCACCTCCACCACATCCCCCGGCCAGGCCATCTCGCCGCGGCCTTCACGCTCCACCGTCCAGCTCACCCCCGGCAGCACCTCCACCAGCTCCACCGCGCAGCGGATCAGCCCCGCGCCCCGCGAGGCGTTCGACGCGCCTGGCGAGTCTTGCGAAGCGGATTCACCCGCTGTGGCGGGCGTAGCGGGGGTCGTGGCAGCAGCAATGCGGATCAGCTCCGCCGGCACCGCCCCGCCTTGCGCCAGGTTCAGCGGGAACACCAGCGTCCGCTGCTCGCCCTCGCGCATGCCCGCGATGCCCTCGTCCCAGGCCCGCACCGCCTGGCCCGACCAGAGCACGAAGCCCGCGGGCTTGCCCGGAGCCGACCGCCCCAGCAGCCGGCCCTTCGGCCCCCAGGCTTCATACTTCACACGCACGAACTGGCCCGCAGCAGCGGCCTCGCCCTGGCCCGGCCGATCGATCCGGTAGCGCAGGCCCGAAGCGGTGGTGACGAAGCCGGCCCACGGGTCCGCTGGCTGACCCGCCGCTGCGGACGGGCTGGTGGTGGGGAAGACCTGCGAAAGCTCCTGTGCTGCGGGCTCCTGCGCCGGGGCAGCGGGCTGAGGCGGAGCCGGCTCGACCGGTTCGACATTCTGCGGAGCGGGTGCAGGTCCAGGCGCAGGCGTCGCGGGTGGCCAGACCCAATACCCCGTCCACCGCAGCACGCTGTAGACCAGCGCCGCCAGGATCAGCAGGAGCAGCAGCCACATCACCGCCTGCCGCAGCGGGTGGGTTCGCCGCCTGCCGGTCGCGTCGTGCACGGATTCGATCGACTGGGCCGCCAGTTCCTGCTGGCGTGCCGCCTGGGCCTCCAATTCCTGGTAGCGCTGCTCGTCTTTGGGCGAGCCGTGACGCGTCAACGCCGCGTAGTAGCCTTTGCCGTCGCTGCGCGGCACGACGTAGAAAATCCGCCCGGCCTCGTCGCGCACCGCGCGGCTGATGTCCTGGTCGCGGACCTTCACCGGCCGGCCGGAATGGGGACTAAGCACGATAATGGGCATGATGCACGCTCCGCCTGGGGCTCGCTCCCCCAGCCGATGCGGGCATCATATCGCAGATCCGCCCGCTTTCCCCGATGACGCCAGATAGCAGCGGATCCGCCTCAGCGTATACGGCTGACCGGTCCGGGCGATTGATGGCAGGGGACAGATGGCCGGTTATTCCATCGGCAGGGGGGTTACGCTTCCGTCGCGGCTCAAACGATAGGTCGCGCCCTCGGGCGGCGCTTCGAGTTCCACGCTCATGCCCGGCCAGGGCGACAGCTTCACACGCTCAGCCTGCTCGCTCAAGGTGATGGCCCGGACCAGGCACTCGTCCTCCAGCCGCAGCCCCGACCAGACAACGCCTGCCGTCCCGGGCTCGGGCCAGCTCAGCGTCATCGGCTCGCCAGCGTCGAGGAACGGGCGGAACGCCAGCATCTGGTCATACACAGCCCGCACGTCCTCCACCATCTCAAACCCTTCCAGCATGATTTGCTGCCGTTGCGGCGAGCCCCGGCCCACGGGGTTGAACACGTAGAAGCCGTCCGCGCCGCGCAGCAGGGCGTGCCGGATCAGCTCCCGGTACAGCCGCCGACTCATCCCCGCCCGCTCCGTGTGCGGAAGCTGCTCCATCACCACCTCTCGGCTCACAAACGGCACCAGCCGCACGCCTGCCGGCCGATTGGCCGCGGAGGTGCTCAGCGTCCGCAGCAGCACGCCCAGGTGCACCCGGTCCGCTTG
>DASVCG010000353.1:0-5860 GCA_036381755.1 Phycisphaeraceae bacterium
GGTCAGGGCCAGGGGCAGCGGGACCGCTGCTGCGGGGGTGCCCGGCCCGTGCAGCAGCCGGGCCAGGACGCTGTAGCCGTAGGTCAGCGGGTTGGCCAGCATGATCGCCCGCATCCACACGGGGGCGGTGGCCACGGGAAACACCGCGCCGCAGAGGAACCACATGGGCATCAGGAACAGGTTCATGATGGCGTGGAAGCCCGCGGTGGAGTCCATCGGCCAGGCGATGCACAGGCCCAGGGCCATCAGGCCCATCGACAGCACCGCCATCGCCCCCGCAGCGGCCAGCAGCCCGCCAAGAGACAAGCTCCCGCCCGCGATCGGCCACAGCAGCAGGAACAGCAGCCCCTGGCCCACCGCCAGGCTCGCGCCGCCCAGCACCTTGCCCAGCACGATGGCCAGCCGCGGCGCCGGCGCCGCCAGCACCGCCTGGAGGAACCCCTCCCGCCGATCCTCGATCACGCTGATGGTGGAGAAGATCGCGGTAAAGAGCAGGATCAAGACCAGCGTGCCGGGGTAGAAGTAGGCCATGTAGCCCATGCCCTGATCGGACGGCCCGCCCGGGCTGGCGACCTGGGCGTGATTGAGCCCCGAGCCCAGGACGAGCCAGAACATCAAGGGCGTGGCCAAAGCGCCGATGACGCGGTTGCGCTGCCGAAGGAACCGCACCATCTCCCGCTGCCAGAGGGTCAGCGCGGGCAGCAGCCACCTCCCGCCGGGGGACGTAGCGGGCGCTGCGGTCGGCGGTGCGGCATCGGACGCGATCGGAACGCTGGGGCTGCTCATGGGCTGCGGACCTTTCAAGGGGTCTATCTTAGGGCCCATCGTGCTGGGGGACCACAATCGGCCCGCGGCCTCGCTTGCGGCCTCCCCCCGGCCTTTGGCCGCCAACAGCAGCGGGCGGGGCCGCTGAGCCCCGGCTCATACCCTCAGGACTGGACGATCCCCCCGCCGCTTGCCGATCCTTTCTTCATCTGAGACAACAGGACCAGCATGGACGCGTTCATCATCCAAGGCGGCAAACGACTCCGCGGCCGAGTACGGCTGCACGGCTCCAAAAACGCTGCGCTACCCCTGATGGCTGCAGCATTACTGACCGATCAGCCCATCCTGCTGCACGACGTGCCGGATCTTTCCGACATCCGCAACATGGGCAAGCTGCTGGCCACGCTGGGCTGCCGGATCGAGCAAGACCCCACCAGCCGCACGCTGCACATCCAGGCCGCGGACCCCAAGCCCTGCCTGGCCCATTACGACATCGTCCGCACGATGCGCGCGGGGATCTGCGTGCTGGGCCCGCTCCTGGCCAAGCGCGGCCAGGCGCGCGTCTCGATGCCCGGCGGCTGCGCCATCGGCGACCGCCCCGTGGACCTGCACCTGCGCGGCCTGCGCGCCCTGGGCGCACGCATCGGCCTCGATGAAGGCTACATCGTCGCGGAAGCCCCTCCAGGCGGCCTCCGCGGCGCACACGTGTTCCTGGGCGGCCCCAACGGCTCGACCGTCCTGGGCACCGCCAACGTCATGTCCGCCGCGGTCCTGGCCCAGGGCACCACCCTCATCGAGTGTGCCGCCTGCGAGCCGGAAATCGAGGACCTGGCGAACCTTCTGATCGCCATGGGCGCCAGGATCAGCGGCGCCGGCACGCCACGCATCACCATCGAGGGCGTCAAGCAACTGGGCGGCTGCGGGCACACCGTCATGCCCGACCGCATCGAGGCGGGCACCTACGTCATCGCCTCCGCCATCACCAACGGCGACGTCATCCTCGAAAACTTCCCCACCGCCACCCTCGCGGCCCTTCTGGACCGCCTGCGCCAGGTGGGCATCGAGGTCGAGCCCGAAAATCACCCCTCCACCAGCAACGCCCCCAGCGGCGCGGGCGGTTCCCCATCACCCGGCTGCAACCCCATGCCCGGCCTGCGCGACACTGTCCGCGTCGCCACCCAGCGCCGCCTTCAGCCCGTCCACGTCGTCACGCAGCCCCACCCGGGCTTCCCCACCGACCTCCAGGCCCAGATCATGGCGCTTCTGTGCCTGGCGGACGGCAACTCGATCATCACCGAAAAAATCTTCCCCGACCGCTTCCTCCACGTGGCGGAACTGGCCCGCATGGGCGCGGACCTGGTCCGCAGCGGCCCAAGCGTGCTGGTCTGCGGCGTACGCGAGCTGATCGGCGCGCCGGTCATGGCCAGTGACCTGCGCGCCTCCGCGGGCCTGGTCCTGGCCGGCCTGGCTGCCCGCGGCACCACCACCATCAACCGCGTCTATCACCTCGACCGCGGCTACGAACGCATGGAGCTGACCCTCCAGCAACTGGGCGCCCACATCGAACGCGTCGACCGCCCCGCGGTGTAAGCCTCGCAACCGCGGTGCAAGCCCCGCCGACCCGAGCCGCTGCCAAATCGCTAAGATGGTGGCATGACCAGCACGCCTCCCTCCATCGACCCCGAGCTGCTCCAGATCCTGGTCTGCCCGCTGACGCGCTCGCCCCTGAAGCAGGAGGGCGACGAGCTGGTCGCCCAGGTCGGCGGGCTGCGCTACCCCATCCGCGACGGCATCCCCATCCTGCTCATCGACGAGGCCCGCTTGCCCGAAGGCGTCGCCAGCCTCGAAGAGTTCAAGCAGAAATTCAAAGACCAGATCCCCGCCTGACCCGCTTGAGCGGTTTGTGATGGGTCCTTTGTGATTTTTTGGCGTCGGGCCCCCCTGATCTTTTCCGAGGGCTGACCGCGCCCCCGTTGGGGGCGGGCTATTGGCCCCCATCCCTGCCCCCTCTTTGTCTTTCCTCTGTGTCTCTGCGCCTCTGTGGTTTATTCTCTTCCTGCCCCCTGCCGTCTGCCGCCTGCCCCCTATCTCACTACCCCCGCCATGTACGCGCCTGGGGGGAGCCGCTACCATGGGCCGGGGGCGTTGACCCCAAAGCGGGGGTCCGAGAGGGAGGGCTTCATGGCGGAACGGCGGTATCTGCGAGATCTGGGTCCGGCTCAGTTGGTGCAAGGCGTTTTTGCTGTGCAGAACTGCCAACTGGGGCAGACCCGCAACGGCAAGCCGTACATCAAGTGCCTCCTGGCCGACCGCACCGGCAGGCGGCCGGGGCGAATGTGGAACGCCAGCGAGGAGCTATTCCGCCAACTGCCCACCGACGGCTTTGTCTGGATCGAGGGCGAAACGCAGCCCTACCAGGGCGAGCTTCAGATCATCATCCGCACCATCGAGCCCTACGAGCCCACCGAGAACGAGCTAACCCACCTGCTGCCCAGCACATCGCAGGACGTGGACCAGATGTTCGCCCAGGTGGTCCGCATGCTCCAGACGCTGGAGCACCCCGCCATCCGCGCCCTGGCGGAGCGATACCTGGAGGATGGCGAGCTGATGCGCCGCTTCTGCCAGGCCCCCGCGGCCCAGAACCTTCACCACGCCTGCCTGGGCGGGCTGCTGGAGCACACGCTGAGCGTCATGCGGCTGGGGGAGGCGGTCCTGCCGCTGTACCCCCAGCTCAACCGGGATCTGGTGCTCTTTGGCCTGTTCCTGCACGACCTGGGCAAGTGTGCGGAGCTGACCTGGCAGCGCGGGCTGGGTTACAGCGAGGACGGCCACCTGGTGGGCCACGTCGCCCGCGGGGTGATCTGGCTGGAGGAAAAAGCCCGCCAGTGCCAGCAACTCGACCCGCCCGTGACGGTGCCCGAGCCGATCCTCCGCGTGCTGCACCACATCATCCTCTCGCACCACGGCCAGGCTGAGTTCGGCGCGCTCAAACCCCCCGCCACCCCCGAAGCCCTGGCGGTGCACCTGATCGACAACACCGACGCCAAGCTGCATATGGCCCTTTCCGCTGCGGCACGCGGCGAGGACGACCCCGAAGCCGCCAACGACCCGTTCACCCAGCGCGTCTGGGCCTTGGGCAACGCCCGCTTCTACCGGCCCGACCCCACCACCGTCCCCGACACAAACAACGGCACATAAAAGACAGGGGGCAGCGGACAGACGGCAGGGGGTAGGGGGTAAATAGCCCGCCCCCAACGGGGGCGCGGTAAGCGTTACGCTTCCAGTTCCTTCGAATCCAGCCAGATCGTCACCGGCCCCTGGTTCCAGATCTCCACCTCCATCGATGCGCCGAATCGGCCGGTCTGCACCGACGCCACGCCCAGCTCGCGCAGGCACTGGGCGAAGTGATCCACCAGGGGGCTGGCGACTTCAGGCGGCGCAGCAGCGATGAAGCTGGGCCGCCTGCCGCGACGCGCATCGGCGTACAACGTGAACTGCGACACCACCAGCGCCCCGCCGCCCACCTCCAGCAGCGAGCGGTCGAATTTGCCCGCTTCATTCGGAAAAAGCCGCAGGTTCGCCACCTTCTGCGCCATCTTGCGGGCCTGCTCGGGCGTGTCGCCTTCGCCGATGCCCACCAGCAGGACGTAGCCCTGGCCGATCCGACCAACCGTTTGGCCTTCCACCCGCACCGCGCCTTGGCTCACCCGCTGCACCAGCACGCGCATGATTGCTTACCACTTCTTGAAGACGAAGAACACCGCGGCCACGATCAGCACGAACCCCACCGCCTCGTTCCAGCGGATCGATTCCTTCAGGTACAGCGCCGAGAACGCCGCGAAGACGCTGAGGCTGATGACCTCCTGGATCGTCTTGAGCTGCGCCGCGTTGAACTGGCCGTGGCCGAAGCGGTTGGCCGGCACCTGGAAGCAGTACTCAAAGAACGCGATGCCCCAGCTTGTCAGGATCACCGCCCACAGGGCTGCGCTTTTGTACCTGAGGTGCCCATACCAGGCGAAGGTCATGAAAATGTTGGAGATCAAGAGGAGCAGGATGGTGACCACGGCAGGGTTTCCAAAAAAACGCGGCCTCTTGCCGGCGCTAGCGCGCAGCGGCGGGCGCGACGCCTCCATTATCGCATCGGGATACGCCGTGTAAAAAAGGCCGACCGCGGGCGGGCGAAGCGCCGGGTCAATAGGTCAATAGAGCGTCTTGAGACCATAGCGGCGGCGCAGGTCGTCGATCTGCCGCTGAATCGAAGGGTCGGGGCCTTCGTGGTGGAGGATCTGGCTGTAGAGATGGTGGAGCTTCCACAGCGCCCAGGCACGGGCCAGCTCACGCCCTTCGGGCAAGGCAGCGTTCAGGTCGCGGGTGAAGGTGAAGTCCACCGGCCCATCGGCGCTGTCGCCGGTGATGTGCACGGTGAACTCCGCAAGCGTCGTGTACCGCCCGTAAATGCTCAGCCGCTGCCCCTGGTGGACGTTGGGCAGGTGGACGGGGTAGACCTGCCCGACCTCCTGGCCCGCCACGCTGACGTGCAGGTTCTTGATCAGCGGGTAGCGCAGCCGGCTGGCCAGGTCGCGCAAGGCAGCGGCGACGTGATCGACGCGGTCCACGAAGACGCACAGCCCCTGGTTGCGATACGCCAGAAACTCCAATAGCTCGCGGTTCTGCTGCGGTCCCACGCCGACGCAGTAGATGCTCGCAGCGAGGTTGTTGTCGCGCGTGATGAGGTTGATCAGGTCGCGGGTGCTCAGCACGCCGCGGGTGGGCTTGCCGTCGCTGATGAGGATGAGGTTGTAGACCCGCTGGGCCGCCACGTCGCGCACCAAGAGGCGGCTCAGCGCCGCGTTGACGTCGGTCCAGCCCTGGGAGCGCGCCCCGGCCAGGAAGCGATGGGCCTGATCGATGTTGGCCTGCGTGGCGGGCAGCGGGCCGTCCACACTCAGGAACGCGGGCCGCTCGTTGAACAGCACGAGGTTGAAGCGGTCGCCCTCGTTGAGCGAGCCCAGCGACTGCCGCACGCCCGCGATGATCTGCGTCACCCATTCCTGCGGCACGCTGCCGGAGGTGTCGATCAGGAACACCGTGTCCT
>DASVCG010000354.1:0-5209 GCA_036381755.1 Phycisphaeraceae bacterium
GATCACGCCCGGACAGACGCTGACCGCCAATCGCCGGCAATGGCTGCTGATCTGCCTGGGCCTGTTCGGGGCGGCGCTGCTTTATGGCGACGGCATGATCACCCCGGCCATCTCCGTGCTCAGCGCCGTCGAGGGCCTGCGCATCGCCACGCCGATCTTCGACCCCTACGTCATCCCCATCACGGTGGCGATCCTGCTGATCCTGTTCCTGCTCCAGCGGCGGGGCACAGCGGGCGTGGGAACGATGTTCGGGCCGGTCATGGTGGTCTGGTTCCTGACGATGGGCGCGCTGGGGCTGTGGCACACCATCCAGCACCCCCAGGTGCTCCTGGCGGCCAACCCGCTGCGCGGCCTGTCATTCTTCCTGCGCGAGCCGACGGAAGGCTTCCTCGCGCTGGGATCGGTGTTCCTGGTGGTCACCGGCAGCGAGTCGCTCTACGCCGACCTGGGCCACTTCGGCCCCGGGCCCATCCGGCAGTGCTGGTTCAGCCTCGTCCTGCCGGCGCTCATGATCAACTACCTGGGCCAGGGGGCGGTGATCCTCCAGCACCCCGAGGCGGTCACCCACCCTTTCTTCCACATGGCCCCCGCCTGGGCGCTGTACCCGCTGGTGATCCTGGCGGCGACAGCGGCCACCATCGCCTCCCAGGCGGTCATCTCCGGGGCCTTCTCGCTGACCATGCAGGCGGTGCAGTTGGGCTACAGCCCACGCATGATCATCGATCACACCTCCCCCACCGAGCCGGGCCAGATCTACCTGCCCGTGGTCAACTGGGCGCTGATGATCGCGTGCATCGGGCTGGTGATCGGGTTCGGCTCCTCCAGCCGACTGGCGGGGGCGTACGGCATGGCGGTCACCACCACCATGGTCATCACGACGCTGCTGTTCTTCGTCCTCGTCCGCCGACGCTGGCAGTGGGGCCTGCCCCTGGCGCTGGCGGTGTGCGGGACGTTCTTCGTCATTGACCTGAGCTTCTTCGGCGCCAATGCGCTCAAGATCGCCCACGGCGGATGGTTCCCGCTGATCGTCGCGGCGATCGCGTTCCTGCTGCTGACGACCTGGAAGCGCGGCAGGGAGATCCTGGGCAAACAACTGGCCGCGGTCGCTGTGCCGCTGGAGCGGTTCCAGGAGGCGGTCCGCCGCGACCGCCCCCCGCGCGTGCCGGGCACCGCGGTGTTCATGCAGGGCAACCCGCGGGGCACCCCCGTGGCCCTGCTGCACAACCTCAAGCACCACAAGGTGTTGCACGAGCGCGTCGTGCTGCTGACGGTCATCACCGAGGACATCCCCCACGTCCCGGCGCAGGACCGCCTCCAGGTGACCGACCTGGGCGACGGTTTTTACCGCATGGTGATCCGCTACGGCTTCATGCAGGACCCGGACGTGCCCAGAGACATGAAACGGGCCCAGGCCGCGGGCCTGACGCTCGAGCCCCTGCAAACCACTTATTTCCTGGGCCGCGAGACCTTGATCGTGACGCGCAAGCCGGGCATGGCCTCGTGGCGGAAGATGCTTTTCGCCTGGATGTCGCGCAACGCCCACAGCGCCACCGCCTTTTTCCGCCTGCCGGCCAACCGCGTCGTCGAGCTGGGCGTGCAGGTCGAGCTGTAGCCCGTCGTGACGCGCTGCTGCTGCGCCCCCGCCGTGCTATAACCTCAACGCCGCAAGCTAATTCCGCAGTCTAGGCGGTTGACCCGCTGCGCCCCCCTTGCCCACGGCCTGGCCGCTGCCTTAGAGCGTCACGTTGCCAACGTGAATGTCCTACAACCCTTTTTGTCCACGGCCTGATCGCAGCCCTTGGGGCCGATGGCCTGCCTTCAATGACGTTTGGCGCAAGCGGGCCTGCGGGGTATACTCGCCTGAGTCGGGGGTTCACATCATGGACAGGGGCCGGGGAACGCGGAAACACGGCTCCGCGCGTCTTGATGAGTTCATCTGAGGGGTGATTCGGGGTGGTCCGGGGGTGTGTCCGATAGGCATCGCCTGTCGGGGTCGAGCCTAGCCGTGAGGGGGTGTCCGTGCCTGCTGGTCATAGCGCATGGCGGCAGGTGAAAGAAGTGCGCGCAGGTGCGGCCTGGGCAGAGGATGGCCACAGCGGAGACGGGGCGGATTGGAGAAAAGGTCTACATCAAATTCTCATATCAGCCGATTCGATCATTCATTCAGTCAATCAATGCTCAAAACCGCGTGGCAGCCTCCTCCCAGCGCACCTGCGCGACGTTTTTCCCGGGCCCTTTTTGACGCTTTCGAGACAATTCCCCTTCCACACCATGCCCTCGGCGCAAGGCCCCGCGGGCGACGGCTATGATGGCCGGCATGATCGGGCTGGGCGTGCGATTGGGCTGGAAGATCGGCCCCCTGGAGGCGCTGGCGCGCTGGCCGCGCGGTCAGCGGGTGCTGATGCTCCACTCGGGCCGGCTGCACCCCCGCTGGTCGCGGTACTCCATCCTCGCCCAGCCGGCTGGGGCGTACCGCTTCGACCTCACCGGCCCGCACCAGGGCCAAAGCCGGTGGATAGGCTCTGGGACGAATCAACCCCCGGATCTACCTCCCATCGCTAACTGGTCCCATCGCTTATTCAATGACTTAGATGCGGTGCTGGCCGCTGATCCTGACGCGATGTGGATCGGCTATCTGGCCTACGATGCGGGCCGGCTGATCGAGCGGCTGCCCACGCAGGCGGCGGCGGATCGATCCTGGCCGATCGCGCAGATGCACCGCTGCCCGGGCTGGCTCGTTCACGACAGCCTGGAGCGCGCCTGGTACGCCTGCGGTACATGGCGAAACGGCGGCGTGCCGAACCTGCCCGATCTTCCCCTCTCAGCAGGCCATTTTCACGCCCAGGCGCCCCACAGCGACTGGACGCCCCAGTCCTACCAGGCCGCGGTGGAGCGGACCAAGGCGTACATCGCTGCGGGCGATGTGTTCCAGGTCAACCTCGCCCAGCGGTTCACCGCTTCCTGCACCGGCGACCCCCGCCGCCTGTACCTGGCCCTGGCCAGCGCATCCCCCGCCTGGTACGGCGCTTACCTGGAGCTGGAGCCGGCTGATGCGGATGAGCCGCAGCGGGTGATCGCCTCCGCCTCGCCGGAACTATTCCTGGAGGTGCAGCCCAGCGGGTGCGTCATCACCCGGCCGATCAAGGGCACGCGCCCCGCGACCGCCTTGCCACAGGAGCTGCTGGCCAGCGAGAAGGACGCGGCGGAGCTGAACATGATCGTGGATCTCTTGCGCAACGACCTGGGCCGGGTGTGCGCCTACGGCACGGTGCAGGTGGCCCAGGCGCGGGAGATCGAGTCGCACCCCACCGTCCACCACGGCGTGGCGACGATCCGCGGCCAGCTTCACCCGAGCAAAACGCTGGCGGACCTTTTGCGGGCGACGATGCCCGGCGGATCGATCACCGGCGCGCCCAAGGTCCGCGCGATGCAGATCATCGATGAATTGGAGCCGGTCCGACGCGGGCCCTACTGCGGCGCCGCGGGCTACGTGCACGGCAAGCAGGCCTGCTTCAACATCATCATCCGAACGCTGCTGATCGAAACCGGCCCCGATGGGGCTGGGCGGGTGGATTTTTCCGTCGGCGGGGGCATCGTGGCGGATTCCGACCCCGCCAGCGAATATCAGGAAACCCTCGACAAAGCCGCGGCCCTGCGTGCGGCGCTGGAGCAGGCGACCTGAGCGATTGGTGATTGATAATCGGCGATTTAAAAGAGACGGGGCTCCGCGCGGGCAGGCGTCGCCCGCCATTCATCCCCAGCCGCTGACGCCGCCCACCTGCCCCCTCGGCTGCGAATGGCTATCATAAGAGCCAAAGCCTACACCAAACCCCAGGCGGGCCCGCGCCCAAGCGCCCTGGGCCCGCCTTCCACCCGCTGACCTGCTGAACCGCTGGATTTAAACCATGGAATACCGCACCATCCCCGGCACCGACCTGTCCGTAAGCCTCCTGGGCTTTGGCAACTTCATGTTCGGCACCAACTGGTGGGGCCAGTTCTCCGACGAGGACGGCATCCGCTTGCAGAACCAGGCGGTGGACATGGGCGTCAACTTCTTCGACACCGCCCCGGCCTACGGCAATGGGCGCGCGGAGAGCCTGATGGTCCCCACCATCCGCTACGCCGGCCGCGACAAGCTGGTGATCTCCACCAAGTTCGGCTACGATTTCTACTCCGACCCGGGCGAGGAAGGCGGCCACCGCGAGCGCAAGCAGGATTTTTCCGCCAAGTTCATCCGCTTCGAGCTGGAGCAGTCGCTCAAGCGGATGCAGATCGACTGCATCGACCTTTACCAGGCGCACAACCTCAAGCTGTCGCAGTTCAGCGACGAGCTGTTCGAGCTGATGGAGAAGCTGCAGGCGGAGGGCAAGATCCGCCACTGGGGCGTGGCGCTGGGGCCGGCGATCGGCTGGCGCGAGGAGGGGTACGAGTCGTTCCAGCGCGGCGCTGCGACGGTGCAGACGGTGTTCAACGTGTACGAGCAGGACCCGGGGCGCGAGTTCTGCCGAATCGCGACCAGCCGCGGGCGCGGCGGCGTGATCGTCCGCGTGCCCACCAACTCGGGCATGCTCGATGAGGAGTTCACCAGCGAGAACCACCAGTTCCCCGAGTGGGACCACCGCAAGTTCCGCGACAGGAACTGGCTCATCTACGGCCTCAAGAAGAATCAGATCCTGCGCCCGATGGCACAAAAATTGGGCCTGTCGCTGCGGCAGTTCGCGTTCAAGTGGCTCGCGTCGCAGGAGGGGCTGGTGTCGATCGAGCCGAACCTGCTCAACGAGCAGGATCTCCAGGACTTCGCCGCGGTCTGCGACGGCAAGCCCCTGCCGGGGGATGTGCTCGAGCAGATCGCCTCGCTCTACGAGCGCGACTTCGACCTGGGCGAAGCGGCGCACCCGTGCGACCTCAAGAGCAGCGTCGCGCCGGGTGGGAGCATCCGCAGCGGCTACCAGGAGCCGGTGGGCGTGTGACGCGCGCGGGCGAAGCGCCTGAAGCGCAGCCCCGTCAGCGTCATTTTCACGCCGGCTTCCATTTAAGCCGACCCGCCCACGGCGCATGATCGATCAAGCCGGCCGCGGCACCACGCCGATGAGCCTAAGGTTAGGGGGGATCATCCCGAGGGAGGGCGTCTCATGAGCGCACCGCAGGGGCAGGAGGCTCGCGTCGCGTCGGCGGACGAGCTGCGCGACGGGCAGATGAAGCAGGTGAC
>DASVCG010000355.1:0-13190 GCA_036381755.1 Phycisphaeraceae bacterium
AAGCCGCTGGCCTGACGCGACTTAACCCACGAATTCGGTGGCTGCCATTCGTGCCGACCCGACATCGGCGGGAGAATCTGCTATACTGAAGAGCCCAGGAGCGAGAAAGCCCAGGCGATTCAGCCTTAAGCCCCCCTGTCACGGCCGCAAGGCATGGCTTGCTGTGGCCTTCTGTGACGCGCCGCCGGAAAACCCTCCGAGGCGTGTAGGGTTTGGGCGTGGCCGAATCAGGGCGTTTTTGGGGGACTTCATCTGATGGCAGCAGATTAATGGCAGCAGATCACGAAATTTCGCGATCCTCGACGACGGAGGGGCTGCCCGTCTCACCCTCTCTGGGGCCGACCCTGGCCGCGGCGCACCTGCCTCCGCGGACCACGCTGGTGGATCACCGCATCGTGGTGCTGTGCCTCGTGTCCATCGCCCTGGGCGCTATGGGAGCGCTGATCGCCCAGGCGTTGATGCACCTGATCGGGCTGATCACGAACCTGTCTTTTTACGGGCGGTGGAGCTGGGAAGCGGTCTCTCCCGCTGGCGCCATCGAGACGCTGGGGCTGTGGATCATCGCTGTGCCGATCATCGGGGCCTTGATCATCGGCCTGATGGCGCGGTACGGCTCCGCGGCGATCCGCGGCCACGGCATCCCCGAGGCGATGGAGCAGGTGCTCACCAACAAGAGCCGCATCCCGCCACGCGTCACGCTGCTCAAGCCCCTGTCAGCGGCGATCTCCATCGGGACCGGCGGGCCCTTCGGCGCTGAGGGGCCCATCATCGCCACCGGCGGAGCGCTGGGGTCGCTGCTGGGCCAGATCTACCGGGCCTCCGCGGTGGAGCGCAAAACGCTGCTGGCCGCCGGGGCCGCTGCGGGCATGGCCGCCACGTTCGGCAGCCCCGTCTCCGCTGTCCTGCTGGCCATCGAGCTGCTCCTGTTCGAGTTCCGCCCACGCTCGTTCCTGCCCGTGGCCTTCGCCAGCGCCACCGCTGCGGGCATCCGCATCGCCTTCGAAGGCGCCGAGCCCATCTTCGCCATGCCCGATCTGGCCCCGCCCGGCATCGGGGCGATGGCGGTCTACATCGCCCTGGGCGCACTCGTCGGCCTGTGCGCCGTGGGCGTGACGCGAGCGGTCTACTTCATCGAAGACAGCTTCGAGAAGCTGCCGATCCACTGGATGTGGTGGCCCGCGGTCGGCGCCGTGGCGGTGGGCGTCGTGGGATACTTCGCCCCCCGGACGCTGGGCGTGGGCTACGACAACATCAGCCACATCGTCTCCAACGACTGGCCGCTCCAAGCTGTGGCCATCCTGTGCCTGATGAAATTTATCTCCTGGTCGATCTCGCTGGGCAGCGGGACCTCCGGCGGGACGCTGGCGCCGTTGTTCACGATCGGCGGCGCGCTGGGTGCGCTGATGGGCGCCGCAGCGGCGGCGATCGTCCCGGCCTGGCATGTCGACCTGCGCGTCGCGGCCCTGGTGGGCATGGCCGCGATCTTCGCCGGCGCATCACGCGCTCTATTGGCCTCGGTGATCTTCGCCTTTGAAACCACGCTCCAGCCCATGGGCCTCCTGCCGCTTCTGGGCGGCTGCTCCGCGGCGTACCTGGTCTCGTGCTTCCTGATGCAGCAGACGATCATGACCGAGAAGATCGCCCGCCGGGGCGTGTGCGTGCCGGCGGAATACGCCGCGGACATCCTGGAGCAGATCCGCGTCAGTGAGGTCGCAGCGCGCCAGGTCGTGACGCTCGCCGCTGACGATGTGCTGGCCAAGGTCCGCCAGTGGATCAACCACTCCGGCGAACCGGCTGCCAGCCACCAGGGCTTCCCCGTGGTGGACGCCTCGGGCCTGCTGATGGGCGTGGTGACCCGGCGGGACCTGCTCGACGCCCATGCTGACGAAACCCAGCGGGTCGGCCAGTTGATCAAGCGCCCGCCGGTGCTGGTTTATGAGGATTGCTCGCTGCGTGAGGCCGCGGACCACCTGGCCAATCACAACGTGGGCCGCCTGCCGGTGGTCCGCCGCCAGGCGCCCGGCAAGGTGGTGGGCATCCTCACCCGCAGCGATATCCTGCTGGCGTTTCGACGACGGGTCGAGGAAACGCAGCGTCACCAGCCGCAAGTCCGCCTGCCGATGTTGCGCAACGCGCCAAAGCGACGCGGCCCCCAGCATCAGACGCAACAGCAGTAAAGCCCGCCCCTCTTTGTCTTTCTCTGCGCCTCTGTGGTGAATCTCTTCTTCTCTTGTAAATCCTCTCTTCTTGGCGCTCCTGGCGTCTTGGTGGTTTATCTGCGCCTGCCGTCTACCCTCTGCCCCCTGTTTTTCCCCTGATCATTCCGCTTAATGGCCCATCAGGTTGAAGCGGAGTTTCTCGCCTGGCAGCGTTCGGACCCGTGCTCCGCTTGGCGTCGAGGCTACGATCCCACAACGGCTGGATGAGAACGACAGGTCGATAGCCCCCAGAGCACGGGAGATTCACCATGTGGAAAAAGCGGATTGTCGGAGGGTTGTTAACCGGAGCGCTGGTCGCGGCGCCGCTGGCCGGGCTGACCGGCTGTGAGGATTTGCCCGGTGAGCCGGAGACGCAAGGCGCGGTGATCGGCGGGCTCGGCGGCGCGGCGGCGGGTGCAGCGTTGGGCGGAGAAAACCGCCTCCTGGGCGCGCTGATCGGCGGGGCGCTGGGCGCAGGCGGCGGCTATCTCATCGGCGCCAACATCGACGACTTCGATGACGAGGACCCATCCGAAGTGCGATCCGAGGCCGAGCAGGCCGCTGAACGCGCGCGACGCAATCCCGCCACGCCGCAGGACGTTTACGATTCCACCACCGCCGACCTCAACAACGACGGCTTCGTCACCACCGACGAAATCATCGCCATGGAGGAGGCCGGCCTGGACGACGACCAGATCATCGACCGCCTCGAAGCGACGGACCAGGTCTTCGACCTCTCGCCTCAACAGGAGGATTACCTGCTGGCCAACGGCGTGAGCCGGAACGTGGTGCAAACCCTGCCGCGGATCAACCAGGCTGAGCGCGACGAGTTCCTCCGCGAGCGGGAAAGCCGGCGTCAGCAGGAGGATGTGATCGGCCGCGAGCGGGAAATGGAAACCTACGAGGCCTGGCCCTACCTGGATTAGCCGCGCTTCCCGCTGAGGATTCGGTCTAAATAACCGGGATGGCTTCGGCCGCGGCGGCTCCGCTGTCCATCGGCGATCACGGGGTAGGCGCGGGCGACCGGCCTGGCGCAGCGTCACGCGAATCAGATGATGAATCGCCGCCTTCCCCCTCCGGCTGATGCGCTCCGAACCGCAGCTTGTTTTTCTGCGGCAGGACGATATCCCACGCCAGCCCCATCCAGCCCAGCAGGCGGATGGTCAGGTAGGTCGCGTCGAACTCGAACCATCGTAGGCCGTGCGCCGCGGACCGCTGGAAGGCGTGGTGGTTGTTGTGCCACCCCTCGCCGAAGGAGAGCAGCGCCACCCACCAGAGGTTAGTCGAGTGGTCGCGGGTATTGAAGTTGCGGTAGCCCCAGGTGTGGGAAGCGGAGTTGACGAACCACGTGCCGTGATACACCACCACGGTGCGCACGCACACGCCCCAGATCAGCCAGGAGAGGCCGCTGGTGTGGAATCCCGCCGCGGCCAGCCCGTGCCCGATGCCGTAAAGCGCCCCCGCCAGGAACAGTTGCGGCAGCCAGAAATAGCGGTCGATCAGGCGCATGACCGGGTCGCGTTGCAGGTCCTTGGCGGCGTCGGCTGCGACCTGGCCCTCGGACTCCTTGTGCATGCACCAAAAAATATGGGCCCAGGTGAAGCCGTGCTTGGGCGTGTGGGGGTCCAGCTCCTGGTCGGAGTGCTTGTGGTGAATGCGGTGGGTGCCCACCCACTGGATCGGCCCGCCCTGCCAGGCCATGCAGCCCAGGATGGTCAGAAAATACTCGAACCACTTGGGCGTCTTGAAGCTGCGATGGGTGAGCAGCCGGTGGTAGCACAGCGTGATACCCAGCCCGCCGGTGAGCCAGACCAGCGCCGCTGCGGCCAATACCGCGCTCCAGGAGAAATACAGCGGCCCCAGCAGGGAGCCGGCGTGAAGCGTGCCGATACCGATCACGACGGGCCAGTAAAGCCGGCCCCAGCAGATGCCGCGCTTGCGGAACGGCTGCTCCGCGCCGCTCTTGGAAGACATCACCGCTTCCTTCCATTCTGGCAGGCGACGCCCTATGCGACGCCCCATGATTGTAGGGCACGGGTCACAACATCGGCTGGGACGTACCGGCAACGGCTCGGGGGCCAAAAACCGCCCGCCCTTGAGCGATCCGCCCTTTTCCCCAAGGGAAATTCCGTATCCGGCCGCCGGCCGGGGCGGGAGCAAGCCGCTGTCATGCGTCCGGCCTTAAAAGCCGCAACCGCCCGATGAGCCGTTCACCAGCACCTTCACCACCACCTTGACGACCGCTGCGGGGGCGCCCACGGCCAGGCCGGGGGCGTGCACGTCGTGAGGCGTGAAGATCACAAAGCTGCCCTGGCGCAGCTCAAGGAAATTGCCCTGCCCGCTGTACAGGGCCGCATCCTTCTCCTCCTCATACGGTTGCGTGACGACGGGCTCCGCAGACAGGGGCATCCACCCCATGCGCTCCACCCCCGCCGCCACGTACTGCACATCGATATATCGGCGGTGCGATTCCCAGATGATCGGATCAGGCTGGCGGGTCTGGTATCTTTGAACCAGGGCATAAACCCGGTCGCCGTCCAGGTCGTAGCGCCCGTCAGCCATTTTGGAAAAATCGGTGTGCTGCAAATAATCCAACGCGGCTGCCAGCCGGGGACTCAGCGGCCGGTAAGCCGAAGCGCGGTCGATGCCGTCAAGGATCATGTCGGATTCCTGGGAGGAAAACGGCCATCCTACCACCCCTGCCCCCCGGATGCACGCCGGGCCCTGTCCCGGCTTGGGCCCGCCCTCCTGCCCCGCCTGGCATGCGCCCCTCGTGAATCAGCGGTTGATGCGGCTTGGCCGCCCGCTGCGGAGGCTCACGCTCACTCGGCAGGCTCAAGCTTCAGCGCAGCGGAGTTGATGCAATGCCGCAGGCCCGTGGGAGGCGGCCCATCCCGGAAAACATGCCCCAGATGCGCGCCGCATCGGCTGCACACCACCTCGGTGCGAGTCATGCCGTGGCTGGTATCAGCCTGCGTGGCCACCGCGTCCTCGCGGATGGGCTGCCAAAAGCTGGGCCAACCGCTGCCCGAGTCGTATTTGGTCTCGGAGCTGTAAAGCGGCTGACCGCAGACCACGCAGCGGTAGACCCCCGGCGTCTTGGTGTTCCAATACTCGCCCGTGAACGGCGGCTCGGTGCCCTTCTCCCGCGTGACGTGGTGTTGCTGGGGCGTCAACTGGGCTTGCTGCTGCTCATCCGATTTCTCGATCTTCTCCGCCATGATCAGGCTCCTTTCCACTTCAGCCTGGATTCATAACGCTAAGGCTGCGCGGAGCGATTTTCCACCTCCACCGGCCAAATATGACCGCGATCAGCCCGCGATGAGGTCTCGCCCCATCCGAAAAAAAGCCCGCGGCAGCAAACCGCGGGCTGGGAACGCTCGAAAAGTTGAGGCGGATCGGCCAAGCCTTAGCCGGTCAACCCTTCAAACAGCGGGGTCGAGAGGTAGCGCTCGCCGAAGCTGGCCGCCACGGTCACGATCGTCTTGCCCTTGTTCTCGGGCCGGGCCGCGACGCGGCAGGCGGCGCAGATGTTCGCCCCGGAGCTGATGCCCACCAGCAGCCCTTCCTCCTTGGCCACCCGGCGGGCCCACTGGAACGCGTCCTCGTTGGACACCAGCTCGGAATCGGAAATCAGCGACATGTCCAGGTTCTTGGGAACAAACCCCGCCCCCAGGCCCTGGATCTTGTGCGGACCGGGCGTAAGCGGCTCGCCCCGCAGCGTCTGGAGGATCACCGGCGAGGTTTCAGGCTCCACCGTGATGGCGGTGAAGTTCTCAGCACCCTTGCGCTCCTTGAAGTAGCGCGCCACGCCGGTGATCGTCCCGCCCGTGCCCACGCCGGTGACGATCATGTCCACGTTGCCGTCGGTGTCGTTCCAGATCTCAGCGCCAGTGGTCTTGTAGTGCACGTCGGGGTTGGCCGGGTTGTCGAACTGCTGGGGCATCCAGGCGTTGTCGATGGAGGAGACGATCTCGCCGGCCTTGGCGATAGCGCCCTTCATGCCCTCGGCGGCGGGGGTAAGCACCAGGTTCGCCCCCAGGGCCCGCAGCAGGGCGCGGCGTTCGAGGCTGGCCGACTCGGGCATCGTCAGCGTCAGCTTGTAGCCCTTGGCGGCGCACACGAACGCCAGGGCGATCCCCGTGTTGCCGCTGGTGGGCTCGACGATGTGCGTGTCCTTGTTGATCAGGCCGGCCTCCTCCGCCGCCTCGATCATCGCCCGGCCGATACGGTCCTTCACGCTGGCCATCGGGTTGAAGAACTCGCACTTGAGCAGCACCGTCGCCCCCGCCGGCGCCACGCGGTTGAGCCGGATCAGCGGCGTGTTGTAGACGCTCTCAATGACGTTGGGATAAGTCGTGCCGTGCAGCAGGCGAACATCCTGGCCGGCAGGTGTGGTGCTCGTGCCCATGTGAGGCTTCTCCTTTCTTGTCAAGGAAGATATTAAGGATGCTACTTCAACCGGAATTCAAGCATGCCTAAGTCTTTTTATTGACCTGCAATACTTCATCTGGTCCTCATCTTAGGGCCAAACCCCATCCAGCGCCAAGCATAAGGGCGGATCGGTTTGGGGAATACCCCCTGCGGCCTTACAATGCCGCCATGCCCGGCCGGCTCCGGCCAATCGCCGCCGGCTCCTGATCAATGCACCGCTCGGCGGATCGACCGATGCCAGGCGCATCATGCGGATGAAGTGTCCCGGCCCGGGCCTGCCGACTCAGACGAACGAAAGGATCGCAACATGGCTCAGCGGAGCAACGTCGTCACTTTCAAGGGTAACCCGATCACCCTCGTAGGCGAAGGGATCAAGGTCGGGCAGAAGGCCCCGGATTTCCAGCTCACCGCCACGGATATGTCCACCAAGACGCTTGGCGATTTTGCGGGCAAGGTGAAGGTGGTCTCGATCGTCCCCTCACTGGACACGCCGGTGTGCGACACGCAGACCCGCAAGTTCAACGAGGCCGCTTCATCGCTGGGCAGCGATGTGGTGGTGCTCACCGTGAGCATGGACCTGCCCATGGCGCAAAAGCGATGGTGCGGCGCCGCGGGCGTCGACCGCGTTGTGTGCCTCTCCGACTACAAGGACCACAGCTTCGGCAAGAGCTACGGCGTGCGGATCCAGGAGTTGGGCCTGCTCACCCGGGCTGTGCTCGTCCTGGATCGGGATGACGTGGTCCGCTATCAGCAACTGGTGGGCGAGGTCACCCAGGAGCCCGATTACCAAGCGGCGCTCGAAGCAGCCAAGCGGATCGTCTGACGCCGACACCGCCCACCCGCAGCCAGCCCATTGTTTGATTGAGTTCGGCTCTCGGCCCCCGGAGCGCCCCCCGGGATTCGCCCCGGATTGCTCCCCTGCCGACGGGCTTTGGGTGCGTTTGGATCCGTGACAGGGCCAAGCGCATTGCTGTGCTGCGCCGGCAGGCAGCCGCACCCCGGACTCTGGGGGGCTCCGGAGCCCGGGGGCGGCCCGATCCGGGCTGGCTCAGATCGCCTGCCCTCCTTGCTCGCCGGTGCGGATGCGGATGCATTCCTCCAGCGGCAGGACGAAAATCTTGCCGTCGCCTACCTCCCCGCCGTTGTGCCGCGCCGAGTTGAGGATGGCGTCGATCGTGGGCTGGACGAAGTTGTCGTTGACAGCGATCTCCAGCCTCACCTTGGGGATGAGGTTGCCCGCGATCTCCTGGCCGCGATAAAGCTCCGGATCGACCTGCTGCCCGTGCCCGGTTACACGGCTGATGGTGACGCGGTAGATCTCCGCCGCGTAAAGCGCCTCGCGGACCTGGTCGACCTTGTCGGGCTGAATGATGGCGATGATCAGTTTCATGAATCGCAAATCCTGGCAAAAAGTTGGTTGAGCGAGATAGACCCTCAAAAGCTGCGACTTTTTCAGCTTCCGCCGCGGATGCGGGCGGACCGGCTCAGGTGGGGTTGAGCAGCCCGTAGCCGTGCTCGCCGTGGAGGCTGTGGTCCATGCCGGCCATCTCAGCCTCGTCGTCGAGCCGCAGGCCCAGGAGCCAGTCGACCAGCACGACCAGGGCGAAGGTGAGCGTAGCGGCGACAGCGACGCTGACGACCACACCCTTGACCTGATACCACAACTGCGTGGCCACGCCGTGCTCAGGCACGTCGCGGAGCAGGAACGCCAGGCCCACAGCACCGACGATCCCCGCCACGCCGTGGATGCCGAACACGTCCAGCGAGTCGTCGTAACCCAGCCGGGCTTTGAGCATCAGGCCGGGGTAGCAGATGAGCGAGGCCGCTGCGCCCAGGATGACGGCGCCAGCGGGGGTGACGCTGCCGGCAGCGGGGGTGATCGCCACCAGCCCAGCCACAATGCCCGAGGCCACGCCCAGGCTCGTCGCCTTGCGGTGAACCAGCCCCTCCAGGATCATCCACATCAGCGCGCCGCTGGCGGCTGCGGCCTGCGTCGCCGTCAACGCCTGCGCCGTCTGGAGCCCGCTGGACACCGCGCTGCCCGCATTGAAGCCGAACCAGCCCACCCACAGCAGGCCCGCGCCCGTCAGCGTCATGACCAGGTTGTTCGGGTGCATCGCCGTCCGCGGATAGCCGCGCCTGGCCCCCAGGTACAGCGCCGCCACCAGGCCCGAAACGCCCGCGGAGATATGCACCACCGTCCCGCCGGCAAAGTCGATCGCCTCGCCCGTCAGGTACCCCCCACCCCAGACGATGTGCGCCAGCGGGTTGTACACCAGGAGGCTCCACAGCGCGATGAACACGCAATAGCCGCGGAACCGCACGCGCTCAGCAAAGGCCCCGGCGATCAGCGCGGGCGTGATGATCGCGAACTTGCCCTGGAACATGGCGAACACCAGCTCCGGGACGTGGTAATCGGGCATCACCTGCCCATCCACGCCGCGAAGCAGGAACTTGCCCCAGTCCCATCCCACGATGCCCGCCACGTCCGCCCCGAACGACATGGCGTAGCCGCAGACCACCCATATCACGCCGATGATCGCCATCGCCGCGTAGCTGTGCATCATCGTGCCCACGACGTTCTTGGTGCGCACCAGCCCGCCGTAGAACATCGCCAGCCCCGGCACCATCAGCAGCACCAGCGCCACGGAGGTGAGCATCCAGGCGGTCGTGCCCGCGTCGATGGGCGGCGGCTCGCCGGCGCCTGAAACCTGTGCCCAGCACGACGCCGACATGCACAGCAGCACCGCCGGCACAACTACACCAACTCGAATCCAGCTCTTCATGCGTTCTCTCCGCTGAGGATGCCTCCCTCCGCAACGCCTGTCTGCAAGACAGCCACAGCCCAGGCCGGCGGCGGTTGCTCCCCCCTTTGCAAGCCGCGTGCGCATCCTCAGCCGACATCAGCGGCACATCGCTGTAAGTACCGATGCGCCATGCCGATGAAAAACTTTTAAAAAGTCAGGAGCACCAAAAAACGAAGATGAGGCCTGCCTGGTTCTTGAGCAGTCAGCGAAGAAAACGGGGCCGGATGCCTAGCCGTTGAGCAGCCGATGGGCCGCCTCGTGATAGAGCCACGACAGGGTTTGATCGTCCAGATGGGCGCCGCGCAGGCGGGCTGTGGCATGATCGGGCAAAGCCGGGTCGATCAGCGGCAGGTCGGGGTCGACGATCGGGCTCAGGCCGTCGTAATCGGTCTCCATCAGCGTGCGAAGCGCCCAGTACCGGCTGGCGTAGAGGTCGAAGTCGCGGTTCTCCGTCGTCGCCACGATGTCGCTGCCGAAGAGCACCCGCCCAGCGTTTCGGCGGCAAAAGTCGGCGAACTCGCCAGGCTGCTTGCTCAATTCCCGCACCATCCACTTCGTGGCCGAGGTGTCCAAATGCAAATTGGGGTGACGGTCGAGCAGCCCCTGAAGAAAGTCCAGCCGCTCAGGCCAGCCGCCCATGTGCGCCGCGATCCACGGCACGCCGCCGAATTCATCCAGCAACCGCTCCAGCGGCTCGTATTGCTCGAGCTTGGTGCCGTACTTGCCCGCATCCTGATAGTGCGTGGCGAACCAGGTGTCCGGGTCGCCCACGTGGGTCATGAACATCATGCCCAGCCGATGCGCCAGCCGCATGGCCTCCAGGCGGTTGGGCGCATCCAGGGCCGCCCCTTCGGGAAAGAAATCCCTCCCGCGCGGCGCCGCCCAGAACTTGCAGATCTTCACCCCCTTCTCCGCGAACCGCTCGATCCGGTTGAGCCAGTCGGGCCCGTAGGCCTTGGCCTTGTCGCGGGCGGCGTAGTTGGGCACCGCGATGAACGCGATGCGGTCGCCGAACTCAGCGGTGATGGCGTCGAGCTGCTCCAGCGGGGTCATCGACCAGACCCGCTCCACGCCGTAAAGCCGGGCCACCTCGAAGAACAGCCGCGCCGCCTCGACGCTATTGATATGGGTGTGGACATCCCAGATCGGCCCGCGCCAGGGCAGGAGGCGGGCCTCCTGGCGATAGTCCAGCCCCAGCCGATTGGCGGGGTTGAGCGGGCGCGTTCCAGCCGTTTGGGCGATACTCATACGCAACCACGCAGCAGAGGCATGGGGAAGAAAAATCGATCCGCCTGGGGCGGTCGGCGAGCAACGTTCGGATCCCGCGGATTCTAACGGTTCTGCTCCGCGTGCAGGTGCGGCTGGTCAGCGAGGGCGTTATGATAGCCCGACTCGCTGTGCTCGAAGCGGCAGGCTGAAGTTTTCCGCCCCCCTGTCCGATGCACAGGCAGGCTGACTTCCGCCCGCCCGCGACCCGAGCGACCCGACACCGACCGCTGGAACCGCCTCATGCCCGACCCGGCCCCGGCTGCTTCCAATCCAGCCTGCCCCAGCGGGTCCGCCGGCCCGATCCGCATGGTGGCGATCGATCTGGACGGCACGCTGCTCCGCAGCGACAAGCGCCTCAGCCAGCGCACCGCCCGCGCGATCCAGCAGGCCCGCCAGCGGGGCGTGCGCGTCGTGCTGGCCTCGGCCAGGCCGCCACGGTCCGTCCGCGACATCTACCGCCACCTGGACCTGGACACGCTCCAGATCAACTACAACGGCGCGCTGGTCCACGACCCGCATCGGCGGCGGAACCTCTTCCATCAGCCCCTCTCCCCGAAGCTGGCCAGCCGCATCGCCCGCCTGGCGCGCCGACTCGACCCGGACATCGTCGTCAGCGTCGAGATCCTCGACAAGTGGTACACCGACCGCGTGGACGACTCCCTGCCCACCGAGACGGCACGATTCCAGTCGCCCGATTTCATCGGCCCGCTGGCCTCGTTCCTCCACGTGCCGGTGACCAAGCTGATGCTGCTGGCGCCGCCCGCGAGGCTCGAGCCGGTCCGGCAGGCCATCCGCGAGAAATTCCGCGGGCACGTCGAGATCCTCATCAGCGACGATTACCTGCTCCAGGTCGTCCGTGCGGGCGTGGACAAGGCCCTGGCGCTGGACCGGGTAGCGCAGCTCTATGGCATCGAGCCGGATCAGGTTATGGCCATCGGCGACGCGCCCAACGACCTGGGCATGCTCCGCTGGGCCGGCCTGGGCGTAGCCGTCGACAACGCCTGGCCGATGGTCCGCGACGCCGCCAAAGCCGTGGTCCCCTCCAACGACGAGGACGGCGTGGCCGTCGCCCTGGAACAATTCGTCCTGGCGCGCAACTGACGACGGGCGATCCGTTTAATTCGATTCAATTCGATTCAGGGAGCCGCCGGCTCGCTGGGCTCGCGCACTTCCATGGGCATGCCGATGATCCGGCCCTCCACGACAATCTGGCCTCTCACCAGGCCCTGCATGTCGCAGATGCACCGCCTGCGGCGGAACTCGAATTCCTTGAGCAGCAGATACATCCGGTCGCCCGGCAGCACCTGACCACGAAACTTGACGCCGTCCACCCCCGCAAAGCCCATGAAGCTCTGCCCCGGCAGCCGACGCAGGCAGGTGAAGCTGGCCAACTGGGCCGCGGCCTCGATCATCAGCACGCCCGGAAAGATCGGCCGGCCGGGGATGTGCCCGGGCACCCAGAACTCATCGCAGCGCACGTCCTTGTAGGCGATCGCCTCGGACAAGTCGGGCGTCTCGTAAACGATCGCGTCGATCATGCGCATCGCCCCGCGGTGCGGGTTGACGCGCTCGATGACGTCCGGGCCGTGCTTGACCCGATCCAGATCGATGCCGGAGATGTCGAACAGCAGAGACGGAACCATAGGCGCGGATTAATGATATTGAACAAACCAGCCATTGCCGGGGAGAAGGCGGCACTTACTCCTTCCCGTCCAGGACGATCCGCCCGTCCGGCGCCGCAGCAAGCTTGAGGGCCACGGGAGGCGGTCAAGGGCCTCCGGGGCTTGGATCACCCACCTTCGCTTTCGCGCTGCTCCAGCACCTTGACACGCACCGCCTGGGCCAGGTTCTTCACCTCCTGCATCTGCTTGCGGACACGCGTGCCAGCAGCCTTATTGCCACCTGCGGCTTTGCGGATGTCCTCCTCGATCGAAGCCACCAGGTTCTTGAGCTGTTCGTAAGCTTCGAGCATACCGACCTCCTTGTTTCTGAGATTGAGCCTCACCGTGGCACAGGCAGTCGGATCCCCCCAACGACCCCCGCCCCTCTGAACCTCCCCCCGATTATCCCCCGACTACCCCCCGACTACCCCCGGATTACCCCCGCATTCCCCCGCCTGCTATGAGAATAGCGTACCGGGGGGGTGTTCACCGGGCAACATGCCAGCCCGCTGCCCCGTGCCGGTACGCCCCGTCAGCATTCCGCGGCGTCATCCTGGCGATTGGCGTCAAATCAGGCCTTGATCAGGGGAAGGATGGCCTTGAAGCGGTCCGTGCCGGCCTCCTGGGTCAGCTCCATCACCGCGGCCTCCACCGTCACAGGCACCACCCCCGCCTGGATCATCCGCTGAATCGCAACGTCCTGGTCCGCAGCTCGGCGGGAACTGACCGCGTCCACCGCCACCGCTGCGGTATACCCCGCCTCCACCAGGTCCAGGCAGGTCTGAAGCACGCACACGTGCGATTCGATCCCCGCTACCAGC
>DASVCG010000356.1:0-8686 GCA_036381755.1 Phycisphaeraceae bacterium
GGCGTGGAACGCTGCAGCGGACAAGGTCCCCCCCGTGGGCACGCCGATCAAGCTCCGCCTGCGCCCGGCGGCGGATCGCCCCCCGTCCCCGCCTGCTGACGCACCCCCTCCTGCCGACCCGCCCGCCACGCAGCCCGACCCGCAGCAAGGGTGAATCCGCCACAAGCGCCAGGCCGCTGGCCTTTTATGAGGCCTATAGGGTTTGACATGTCCACGCTGGGCTGGCACAATCAATGCTGCTGTCGGGTTTTGCAAGCCAATATCGGTAAAGGGTGTTCCATGCCAAAGACCATGAAGCGGATCGTCGCAGCGGGGTTGCTGGCGGGGTTGGCCGGCGTCGTCGGCGGGTGTGGGATCACGGGCGACTCGGTCCGGGCCAACTGGAGCCCCGAGTTGCACTCGACAGCCCGCAGCTTCGAGCAGCACCGGAACATGGAGGCCCGGACCATCGACCTCAACGGTCGAGGGGCCTGGGACGACGGCGCCAGACTCCTGCTACTGGACAAGCCCTCGGACGCGTCCCCCTACCCGATTCCCTGACCCGCGGGCTGATTCACCCACTAGCCATTCAACAGCCCACCGGCGAGTCGGGGCAAATTGCTGCTTCCCCCAATCACTTCCGCAGACATTCCCAAGCCGCCAGGCGGCGAGGATGTCATTTAAACGTCTGGCTTGAGCGAATTTAAAATCTGCTGCTCCGCCATTAGCCGTCTCGATGCTCTGGAAGCATCGGCCCTGGCAGCGGGGGCGGTCTTGAAACGAGCTTGCGCCTCAAGCCTCGCGTGCTTCTTTTTGGCTATGAGTCTTCTTGTTTCCAGTAAATCGTGCCGGCCCGGCGGACGATAAGACCACAACATGAGCGGGGCGGGGGGATGCCACGCTTTTCGTGAGTGCTTGAGAGATGTTGGCAGGCGAACCGCTGGAGTTGCTCAACGAACTGGATCGGCTGGAACGGCTGCGACAGCCCCAACCCGACAGTCAACGGCGATTTCGACGCTTCCCCATCCGCGCCGACGCTGAGTTGCACCCTTTGGACTCCGCCTGTCCCGACCGGGCGCCCCTGGAGGTCAAGCTCCGGGACATCTCCCTCGCTGGCGTGGGGTTCGTGTGCCAGCAGGCGGTGCCGATCAACTCCCACTGGCGGCTGTGCCTGTTCCGCCGCGGCTATGCCGTCGGGTCGCAGGCCCTGCTGGTGCGGCATTGCAAGCAGGTCAGCTCCAACCTCTACCTGGCTGGCGGGCAGTTCTGTATCGAGCCGGGGCTGCTGACGCTGCTGGATGTCCCCCCCTCCGCGCTGAGTGCGGAGGACAAGGCAACGGCTGACCCGTCCAGCTTCGTCTCCCCCCGCGACGTGCAGTAAGCGATCCCGCTCCCGCCAGACTCGTCTTGACATTTCTTAGATTTATTCTAATTTATTCCCTCTTACGGGGGATCCCTTAACCCTCCATACCGCGTGAGGCTGTTTCCAGGGTTCTTGTTTTTGTTTTCCAGGGTTCTTGTCGCTTTTTTGAGGAGAGGTGGTTCCATGCTCACCGTTGGCCAGAAGTTTCCCGAGTTCAGCGTCAAGGCTTGCACCGGCAACACCAAGGATGATCTCAAGGAGATCAACAGCGGCACCTACGAGGGCAAGTGGAAGGTGTTCATCTTCTACCCCAAGGACTTCACCTTCGTGTGCCCGACGGAGCTGGTTGAGTTCGGCAAGCGCGTGAAGGATTTCGCTGACCGCGACGCGGTGCTCCTGGGCGGCAGCACGGACAACGAGTTCGCCCACCTGGCCTGGCGTCAGCAGCACGAGGATCTGCGCAACCTGCCTTACCCGCTCATCGCTGCTCAGCGGCTAGCTGGCGACCTGGGCATCCTCGATCCGCACGAGAATGTCTGCCTCCGCGTCACCTACATCGTCGACCCGGAGGGGACCATCCAGTGGGCCGGCGCGTACAACCTGAACGTCGGCCGAAGCGTCGATGAGGTGCTGCGCGTCCTCGACGCGATCCAGTCCGACGAGCTGTGCCCGTGCAACTGGAAGAACGGCGACCCGCACCTCCAGCCGGCTTGATGCCGCTGGGGTTGGGGATTTCGGATTGGTGACGGGTGATTGGGAAGAGAACGAGCAAACGCTTCTCGGACGCCGATCATCCGTCACCAATTTCCGCCCCTGGCTGCTGATCGCTTGTTCTTGATTGGCTGTCCTGTATTGGGACGAGGCGTTCCATGACTGTTGCGATGCAGAATCTGGACGCGGTTCGGGAGGCGCTGCCCGAGCCGGCCAAGGATTTGCGGCTCAACCTCCAGTCGGTTCTGGCCAGCGAGCGGCTGGGGCCTGAGCAGGTCTGGGGGGTGGCGCTGGCCTCCGCGTGCTTTGTGCGCGAGCCGCGGCTGCGCGAGGCGATCCTGGCGGACGCCAGGGCCGCGGGCGTGCCCGACGCGGTGATCGACGACGCCCGTGCCGCAGCGGCCTTGATGGGCATGAACACCGTGTACTACCGCTTTCGGCACCTGGTGGGCAAGGAGAGCTACCAGCACCGGCCCGCTCGGCTGCGGATGACGCGGATGGCCAGGCCTGCCAGCTCCAAGGTCAACTTTGAGCTATTCAGCCTGGCCTGTGCTGCGCTGGCCGGCTGCGAGGCCTGCGTCAAGGCGCACGAGGGCATCCTGTTGCAGCAGGGCCTGACGGAAGAGCACGCGCACGATGCGGTCCGCATCGCTGCGGTCATCCACGGCGTTGCGGTGGCGCTGGCGATCTGAGCACAGAGCCGGGATGTACCTTTACTTTTTGATGCAGCCTTGGCCGCCCCCCCGTTGGGGGCGGGCTAATGGCTCCCTCACCCTGCCCTATTCCGGGGGCCGGGGGCCGGGGGCCGGGGGCCGGGGGCCGGGGGCTCCCCCGCAAGCGGGGGAGAGGGCTTTTTAATGTCACCCGCTCTTGCTTCACGGGGGGAGAGGGATGAATGATTAGCCCCAATCCCTGATTCCTCTTTTTTCTCTGTGTCTCTGTGACTCTATGGTTTTCTGCGCCTGCCCTCTGCCGTCTACCCCCTGCCGTCTACCCTCTATCAATCGCCCATAGGCGGCATGGCGGTTTCAGCGGCGTCGGGGGCTGTTGTGGCGGATGCGGAGGCAGCGGCGAATGAATCGCTCAGCGCCTGGGCGAAGGTGCGGATGGTCTGGTTCTCGTGCCGAACCGCGGCAGCCAGGGCTGGGGCGGCGGGGTCCGTCACGTGGCAGGCCAGGTAGACCACGCGCACCAGGGGCTCGTCGCTGCGCTGGGCTGCGTCCAGCAGCGGGGCGTACCGCTGGCTGGCCGGCTCGTCGGAGGGAGCAAACCGCAGCAGCCAGGCCTGCTCAAAGGGGCCAGCCTGGGTGAACCGCTGATGGGCCAGCGTCGCGATCTGCTCCTGGGCCTGCGGGCTGATGGCCTGATCGGGCGGCGCGGGTTGGGAAGCGGCTTGCATGAGCCAGGCCAGGGCGCGCATCCGCGTCCAGGCGTCGTCGCTGCTCGCCTGGGCCAAGGCCTGGTCGACGTTCTCCTGCGTGGCGGGCAGGCGGGGGGCGCTCAGCGCCCGGGCTGCGTCCATGCCGCCGACGGGGGTGGGGACGATTCGGCCGACGGGCGTCGTTCGCGGCCCCAGGATCGCCTGGAGGTTGAGCGTCATGCTTTGGGTGGGGTTCTGCGTCAAAAGCTGCCCCAGCCCGAAGCGGTCCGCGCGGATGGTGACTTTCAGCTCCTGGCCCGGCTCCAGCATCAGCTTGCGGCGCATCTCCACCACCATCGGCGGAGGCGCTGCTGCGGACTGGCCTGCCACCATCGGCATGGCGGACAGCAGCACCTGCGTGGGCGCGCCCCCTACCGCATCCAGCGGCAAGGGCATGTGCGAGAGGTTGCGCAGCGTCAGCTCCACCCGCACCGGCTCAAGGTAGTCCAGGCGGGTGGAGTCCACCTTGATCTGAAACGCGGTCCAGGGCGAGACGGTGAACGCCGGCTGCCATAACTGGAGGGGGTAGCGCTCCATCAGCCGACTCAGCGACAGGCCCACCGGCGCAGGCGAAAGGGGCTGCTCCAGCTCGCGCAGCCGATGGGCCGCCAGGATCACTGCTAGCTGATCGGGCCAGCGGCGGGCTACATCCAGCAGGTTGCGGGCCTGAGCCTGCGGCTCCTGGGCCAAGAGCGCCAAGCCCAGCGCCGCGAGGCTGTCGGTGTCCGCCAGCGGCTCCAGCCAGGAGCGTGCCTCGACGGCCTGGCCCTGGTGCAAGGCCATCCACCCGCGAGCCAGACGGACCGCGGGGATCTCGTCGGACTGGCCGCTGACCCACTCCGTCACGCGCGACGGGTGCAGGTTGAACACCGCGGCCAGCCCCGCTAACCCCAGCTTCAGGTCCTGCGGGGTGATGTTCTCGTGCTGGCTCATGGCCTGCTCGAGGCGGGCCCAGGAGGTCTCCGCGGCGGCCTCGCTGCCGGCCTGGCTCAAAATCGCCAGGCGCAGCAGCTCCAGGTCGGCGGGCAGCGTCGCAGCGGGCGCGGTGGCGGCGGGTTCAGAAGCGCCCTGCGCTGCCCCGGCTGAGGGGCTGCTTGGCGCGGTGGCGGTCGCAGCGGACATCTCCAATTGGTTCAGCAGGGCCATCGCCTGCTCCTGCTGACCCGAAACGGCCAGGCTCAGGACCCAGTCGGCGTAGGCCTCTGCTGACAGCCCCGTCTGCGCCAGCATCAAAGCGGTCTGGAACTGCTGAGCGGCGCGATCGTAGGCGTTCTGGCTCATCAGCAGCCGGGCCAACTGGACGCGCGCCTGGGGCCAGGCGGGGGCGGCCCGCACCACGTTGACCGCAGCGGTGCCCAGCGCCAGGGCGTCCACCTGATGCTCCAGGGCGAGCTGATAGACCATCTGGGCGGCGTCGAGGTTGGTCGGGTCCATCGCCGCGGCCTGCTTGAGCCAGTCGTAGAACCGGGCGTCGTCGCCCAGCTCGTGCGCGGCAGCGGCGGCGTAGGAGGCCAGCCGCGACCGCATCGCGTGCGAAAGCTGGCGTGCTGAGGCGGCTTTGAGCATCCGCTCCAGCGTCGCTAACCGCTGATCGAGCGTCTGCTGCTCCTCAAGCATTAAAAGGATCAGGTCCAACTGGGCGACATCGTCCTGGGGCTGAAGCTGGAGATATTGCCGAAGGGCGCGCAGGTGCGCGGGGCGGTCGTCCTCCATGCGGGCCAGCTCGGCGCGGAGCCGCCAAAGCTCAGCGTCGGCGTCGAGGTCCAGGGCCATATCCAGCAGGATGCGGGCGCGGGTGAGCTGATCCGGCCGAGGGGTCTGCCCACCGGCCAGGCTCCGGCCCATCAGCAGCACAAGCTGATCGGCCAGTCGCTGGCGCACCACGCCTGATCCGCCAGCGGCTTCCTGCGCCCAGGCGGGTCGGCAGGCCGCGGTCGCGGCGATGAGGGACGCTGCCAGGAGGAACCATTGTCGTTTCCAGATGCATCGAGTCCGGGCCATGGCGTGAGCTCTCGCTTGAGTCAACCAGAATCGGGGAGGGCGAACGGGACTTGGACCGCCTTGGAGGCGTCAAAGCCCGGTGCGCCCGGTGAACAGGAGGATCGCATACCCCCACGCAAAGAAAAAGACCAGTGCTGCGGTCAGCTTCAGGAACGTTGTGATCGGCGCGGGCGCTCTTGGGCAGCACGCGTCAGCCAACCAGTGCATGGCCAGGCACTGCCCCGCAGCCAGCGGGCCCAGGGCCAGCAGAGGCGGTGCCTGCTGATGACGCCAGGCCCACAGCCCCAGAACCACCAAAGCCAGGGCCCACGCCCCGCCCAGCGTCAGCCCCATCAGCCGCCAGGCAGAGGGGGGCCTGGGGGGCAGGCGATGAGGCGGGATGTCGAGGCGGGCGGTCATCCCCGGTGGGACCTCCTGGCAGCAGGCGTTGAGGCTCATCCGATCCATCCCGCTAGCGTTTGATCGCGGCTGGCTTGCTGGGCAGCCCCGCGGCCAACTGCTCCACAAACCGGCCCACCTGCGCCGTCATGACCTGCGGGGGCTCCTGGCGGTGCTGGGCGACCTGCCGCATCAGGGCTGAGCCCACGATCGCTGCGTCCGCCACGCTGACCACCTGGCCCACCTGCTGGGCGTTGGAGATGCCAAAACCCACCGCGATGGGCAGGTCGGTGATCTGGCGCAATTGGCTGATCCGCTGGGGCAGGTCGGGTGGCAGCGTCGCCCGCTCGCCGGTGATGCCGGCCCGCGAGAGCAGGTACACGAAGCCGCTGCTGGCCTGGGCGATTTGCCGGGCGCGCTCGATGGGCGTGGTGGGGGCGATCAGCATGCTCAGAATCATCCCCGCGGAGGCCACGGCCTCCTGTGCCGGGCGGCTTTCCTCCAGCGGCAGGTCGGGGAAGATGAACCCGTCGAACCCCGCGGCCTTGGCCTGTTGCACCCAGCGGTCCAGCCCCAGCCGGTGCACGATGGAGTAGCTCACCATCGCCACCAGGCCGATCGAGAGCCTGGGGCGGACAGAGGCGATCATCTCCAGGATCGCGCTGACCCGCACGCCGCGCTCCAGGGCGTGGCTCATCGAGGCCTGGATGACCGGGCCGTCGGCAATCGGATCGGAAAAGGGGATGCCCACCTCCACGACGCTGGCACCGGCCTGCTCGATCGCGGGCAAGAGCTGTGCGGTGGCGGGCAGGTCCGGATCGCCCGCGGTGAGGAAGGGCATCAGCGCCTTGCCCCCCGTAGCCCGCAGGTCCTGGAAAATCCGATCGATGCGGTTCATGGACCTCCAGCATAAGCGGCCCGGCGCAGCACGGCAACGAGGAACAAGACAACCTCCACAAAGGGCAAGCGGCGCAGGGCGAAACACCTGTGCGGTTGATCTGAGCGCCAGGTTCTAGGTCTTAACCCCTTGCAGCAGCAGCGCCGACATAGGCAGGTACAGCACCACCGGCAGCCAGGCCACCGTCACGGGGTTAAGCACGTCCGAGCCGATCTGGAGCATCACCAGCCCCGAGCCCCACGCGCCCAGGCACACCGCAGCGGCCTTGGCGGCCTGCACCAATAGGCTCATCTGCCCAAGCTGGAGGAAAAAGCTCAGCCCCATCACCAGGACCAGGGCGCCCAGCACCAGAAGGCTCAGGCGGCTCCAGATGACCTTGGTGACCATCTGACGCTGGCCGCTGTCCAGGACGGGGCTTTCCTGAAGGCCCTGCAAGGTTCGCAGGGAAAGCAGGCGGGGGTAGATGCTGGCCTGCTTGGCCAAGAGCGCCGCGGGGGAAAGCTCGGTGGCGATGAATTCGACCGGCTCGGGGTCGTGCGGCGCCAGGGCGTCGGGCACGTCATCCAAGGCAAGCTGGGGGCGGACGGCGTAGCCCAGCGGGTAGAGCCGCCAGCCCTGGCGGTCGGCGTCCCAGATGGCGCGTTCGGCCTGGATGCGGCGGAGGACCATGCCGCGGTCGTCGCGTTCGAGGATGCTCACGCCGATCAGCTCGCCGCCGGCGGCGTCGAAGGTCGCGGCGCTGAAGAGCCGGCCCTGCTCGTCGGGGGTGAACATCACCTGGAAGCTCACCGCAGCGCCGTGCTTGACCTGCGACTTGCTGCGCGCCAGCTTGGGCGCCAAGCGCGGGATCACCAGCTCCTGCACGGGCAGGCTCAGGGCGTTGAGGAGGATGCCCACCAGGAGGATGGGCGCTGCGACGCGGTAGAGGCTCATGCCGCTGGCGACCATGGCGGTCAGCTCGCGCGATCGCAGCAGGAGCGAGAGGGTGAAGCCCGCAGCGCCGACCACCAGCAGGCCGGAGAAGAACACGTACAGCAGCACGATCATCGGGCCGTAGTAGTCCGCGATCGACACCAGCGTTGCCGGCAGCACCCCGCCGTAACTTTGGGCGTGGAGCCGCCCGGCCTGGAGGAACTCGTCCAGGTCGATGATCAGATCCACCAGCACGTACAGCAGCATCAGCACCGTCAGCAGGATGCCGAAGTTGATGAGGAAGTGGCGGATGATGTAGCGGTCCAGGATTTTCATAACGATGGCGGCCTCAATGCCTGGCCAGGCGGCAGTAGAACCACCCCACGATCGTTGCGAGCATCACGTTGCCGATCCACAGCACGCCCAGGCCCGCGTACAGGGGGAAGCGCGTGTTGGTGGCCATGTTCTGGCCGGCGTGGATCAGCAGGATGACCAGGATGGCCAGGAGGAAGCTCCAGAAATAGACCACCAGGGGCATCTGCCCCCGCAGTTGCATGCTCAGCATCGCGCCCAGGAGGATCAGCAGCAGGCACGACACCGCGGTGGCGGCGCGCTCATGAAGCTGGGCGACGATCTTGCGGGCCAGCTCAGCGATCTCGCTGTAAAGCATCCGCACCGCAGCGCCCACCGCCCGCGAGCGTTCGAACATCGGCGCATCCGCCAGGGCCATCAGCTCCTTGCTGGAAAGGACTGCTGGGTTCTGCGAGAGCACCGGCTCGGGCCAGATCATCCGCGGCAGGGCTGATTCGTCCCGCTCGGCGTACTGCGTGGGCAGGCGCGGGTCGTACACCTTCACCTGCTCCAGCATGACCAGCGCGGTGGGCACGCGATCCGAGGCGGTCTGCCTGAATTCCACGCGGGCCCGCGCCGCCTCGTAGCGGCGCTGCGGCTGATGGGGCGAGCGATACGTCACCACCACCGGCTTGCCCTGGCGTGACTCCAATAGCAAAGCGCCCTGCTCGTT
>DASVCG010000357.1:0-15351 GCA_036381755.1 Phycisphaeraceae bacterium
TACGAGCAGATCATCGACATCGTCAGGCTGGACGAGATCGACGCCGGCGCCGACCGCGAGGACACCGTCACCGTCAACCTCCCGCCGCGCGCCGCCAACGACGGGACCACCGCGCGCTACCTGGGCGTCATCGCCGACCCCGATGACCTCGTGGCCGAGGACGACGAAACCAACAACGACACCTTCGCGCCCACCGAGCTGATCCTCGACAACGGCTTTGAGGACCTCATCGGCGTCCAGTTCGACATCGACGAGGATGAGCTGATCGCCGGCCAGACGTTCACCGTCACCTATGCCGTGCGCAACACCGCCCCGGACAACAACACGATGCCCTTCTCCGTCCAGTTCTATCTGTCCAAATACAAGGAGGAGGGCGGCGTCCTCACCGACGACATCAATCACAGCGAGGATCTTCTCCTGGGCTCGCAGGACTTCATCAGCGGCATCCAGGGCGATCAGACCGCCCAGCGCACCATCGCGCTGACGCTGCCGGACGAGGACAACCCCTGGTGGTATCAGAATCGCGTCACCGGAAGCCCCAACACCATCTATCACATCGGGATGATCGTCGACTTCGTCGATGAACTGATCGAAGAAACCGCTGAGTTCCGCGTCAACAACCAGAACCTCTGGTACAACGACCTGAACCCCGACCTGCTCACCTACGACGCCACGCCCCAGTTCATCTGGGTGATCCCGGACACCCTCGGCGACGAGATCACCATCGACGACAACACCCTCTCGCCCGGCAGCGAAACCCGCGTGCGCATCGACATCGTCAACGAAAGCGGCATCGCGGCCGACCCCTTCGACGTGGTCTTCTACATCTCCACCGACGGCGTGATCAACGCCCAGGAGGACGTCGAGGTCGGCCGGCGGCGCATGAAGGACGGCCTGGACGGCTTCGCCACCCAGCGCATCAGCCAGTTGATCAAGCTCCCGGGCAAAAACAACCCGTTCTGGCAGGCCGTGGGCGCCGGGACGTACTACATCGGCGCCATCACCAACCCGCCCCTCACCACCAACCCCGTCACCCTCGAGGAGGACGACGGCAACTACCCGGACAACGCCCACCGCGGCGTGGACGAGGACATCGTCGCCATCACCGTGGGCAACATCCCGCTGGCGGTGGACGCGGACCTGGTCGGAACGCACTTCAACGTGCGCGAGCGGCAGGCCAAGACCAATGACCAGATCGAGGTGCGGTTCAAGATCGAGAACCGCGGCACCGATGCCGCCGACCCCAGCACGGTCCGCTTCTACGCGTCCAGGGACAAACGGATCAATGGCGCCGACACCCTGCTGGGCAGCTACAGCCTCGGGTCGCTGGCGGCCGGCGCCACCACCAACAACCTGGGCGCCATACTCGCGCTTCCCTCCTCCACCGACCCGGCCTGGCGGGAGGAAGGGCGGTACTACATCGGCATGATCGTCGACGCCGGCAACGATGTGGGCGAGAGCAACGAGAGCAACAACCGCAACCAGGGCGTGGGCAAGGATATGGACACCCTGCGGGTGACGTTCGACCCGATCGACGACCCCGCTGGCAGCAGCCGACGCACCGCCTACAACCTGGGCGTCCTGGGCCAGACGCCCAAGCATGTCGCCGAGTTCGTGGGCCTCAGCGACAAGTCGGACTTTTATCAGTTCTCGCTGAACAAGCGGTCCAAGGTGGACCTGCGGGTGAAGGTGCAGACGGGCAACGCCGACATGCTGCTGGCGCGCGTGGGCTCCACGGTGCCCCTGGCCCGCTCGCAGCGCAAGGGCGACACCAACGAGCGCATCACGCAGACCCTGGACCCGGGCGTCTATTTCGTCAAGGTCTACCTCCAGGGCAAGACCGCCACCAACTATACCTTCGTCGCCCAGGCTGACCCGGTGGGCGGCAGCTCGCCCAGCGGGTCGGGCCCAAGCGGGCTGGTCGACGTGGGCGGGGACAGTCGGCGTCAGGCCTACGATCTGGGCCAGCTCAACGCCGCCATCAAGCAGATCGCCGGCAACGTGGGCGGGGGCGATCGCAGCGACTTCTTCCGCTTCCAGGTCGACAAGTCGGCCCGGGTGGACCTGCGCGTGGCGGTGGACAGCGGCAACGTGGGCGTCTGGCTCTTGCGCGAAGGCTCCACGGAGGTCATCGCCCGCTCCAATCGCGCAGGCGACGCCAACGAGCGCATCGTCGCCGACCTGGATCCGGGCATCTACTACCTCAAGGTCTTCGCGGTCAACGACATACCCAGCACCTACCGCGTGCGCGCCACCGCCGACTACAGCCCGCTCCTGGCCAGCACGGGCCTGTTCGAGCCGGTCCTGGCCGCCCCGATCCTGTCCAACCAGCTCAACTGGTACGCCGATCTGCTCGGGGTGACCAAGCCCTACGGTCTGGTCTATGGCGGCGGCAGCATCGCACAGGCGTCCATGTCCGTGCCATCGTTCGTAGCCGACTCTTCCCTCACCGCTTGAGCAGCCGCTCGCGCTGGACCATCACCTTGAGCGTGTGGCAGACCAGCTCCACCTGCGTCTCGTCCATGCGGTTGAAGAAGGGCAGCGCGATGGTGCGGTCGCTGGCGTTCTCCGCGATGGGGAAGTCGCCGCGCTGGTAGCCGAACTGCTGACGGTAGAACGGCTGAAGGTGGATGCAGGGGAAATAGTTGCTCGCCCCCACCTCGTGGCGGCGCAGGCCGGTGATGATCCGGTCCCGCTCGGTTCGCCCGTACAGGTCGCACAGGCGCACCACGAAAACGAACCAGGACATGTCCTCCTCGCAGCCCGGCTCGAGCGTGGGGACGATCAGGTCGTCCCAGTCCATCAGCCGGCGAAGGTACATCGCGGCCACCCGGCGGCGCTGGGCCAGGATCGCGTCCAGCCGCTCAAGCTGCGCCACGCCCAGGGCCGCGGCGATCTCGCTCAGGCGGTAGTTGTAGCCCAGCCGCTCATGCGCCAGCCACGAGCCGCTGGCCGAGCCCGACACGCCGTTGGCGTCGTGCGCCGTGACGGGCCGGCCCTGGTTGCGCAGCGATCGGCACAGGTCGGCCAGGTGGTCGTCGTCGGTCACGATGACCCCGCCCTCGCCCGTGGTGATCTGCTTGTTGGGGTAGAAGCCGAACACCGACACCCGGCCGAAGGAGCCCGCCGGCCGGCCCTTGCACATGCCGCCCAGCGCCTCGCAGGCGTCCTCGATCAGCGGGATCTCGTGCTGCTGGGCGATCTGCTCGATGCGGTCCATGTGCCGCGCGTTGCCGAACACCTCCACCGCGATGATCGCCTTGGTCCGCGGCGTGATGGCCTGCTCGAGCTTGTCCGGGTCCATGTTGAGGCTGATCGGGTCGATGTCCACGAACACCGGCTTGGCGCCGACCATCAGGATGCAGTTGGCCGAGGCGACAAAGGAGAAGGGGGTGGTGATGACCTCATCCCCCGGCCCCACGCCCAGGGCCACCAGCGCCAAATGCAGCCCCGCGGTGCCTGAGGAGACCGCCACGCCGTGCCGCCGCTTGGCGCGCTCCGCCACGAGCTGCTCAAACAAATCCTGCCGCGGGCCGATGCTCAGCCGGCCCGAGCGAAGCACCGCGACAACGGCTTCAATCTCGGCCTCGGTGATGTCGGGCCGGCTCAACGGGATCTCGCTCATCAGTGACTCTCCAGCAGGCGGGCCAGCGCCGCCTGAGCCTGACCGGTGTGCTTGAGCCACGCCCAGGCCGCCTGGATGCGCAGTGTATCCTCCAGCCGACCCCCGCCACGCACCAATAGCCCCAGCTCCTCCACCTGCTGGGGCGAGAGCGACTGGCCATGCTTGGCCCGCAGCAAAAGGGCCAGGTGTCGGCTCTCCAGGTCGGGCAGCGTCGTCGGCAGGGCGTCGATCACCGGCTGGGGCTGCCCCGGCGGAACCTGCAGCAGGCCCACCAGGATCGACTGCACCAGCAGCCTGGGCGTGTTCGGATCAGCCAGGATCGGGCCCAGCAGGTTCGCCGCCACCGCTGGGTCCTGCTCATCCAGGACCCAACTGGCCTCCATCGCGTGCTCCAGGTGCTGGGCCAGCCCCTGCTGGGGGGCGCGGCTGGCCAGGTCGATCAGGCTCAGCAAAATAAGCTGCGCCTCCAGCGGCTTGGCCTGCTGACGCGCGTAGCGCAGGGCCCAGGCATTGACCAGAGGGTGCATCCGCTGCACCAGCTCGACGACCCACTGGGCCGCGGAGGAATCGCCCGCAGCGACGGCCCGGCCGGCCTGGCCGATCGACTTCATCAGCGGGTCGTCCGAAGCCGTCAGCGGCTCGAACAGTGCCGGATCCAGCCACGGCGAAAGCTGAAGGGCCACCAGTGCCAGGCGGATTCGGTCCGCCGGCTCCCGAGCCGCGTCGAACTGCTCCCGCCACAGCCGCCCCGCGCCCGACTCGCCCAGCCGCAGCGCCACCCGCAACGCCAGCAGCCTCAACCGCTCATCCGTGCCCGGCTCGCCGGCGATCGCGTAGGCCCAGGTTGCTGCGCGTCGCAATTGGTGGCGCATCGCGGTTTCCAGCAGCATCGCCCGCACCACGTCGCGCTGCGGGTCCTGGCTTTGATCGAGCTTTTGAAGCTCCGCCGGCCCAGCGGGATCGCCCAATTCCAGCAGCATCACCGCCGCCAACCCCCGCCGCGCCTCCCGGTCCGATTGCAGCGCTTCGCGCAGCAGCGCCGCGTCGCTGAACTTCCCCTCGCCCAGTTGCCGGATGGCCACCAGCAGCTTGGCGCCCAGGTCCAGGCCCGGCCAGTTCAGCAACTGATCCGCCGCCTCATCGCCCAGGAGGTCTTCGTCCATCGCGGCGCTGATGAGCGTGGCCTGGAGCGTGGGGTCGTCCACCTCCGCCAGGCGTTTGAGGTCGATCTGCCGTTGGGGATGAAGCTCCGCCAGGCCCATGATGCCATGGGCCTTGAGCGACGGCTGCGGAGACTGGGCCAGGCGGCTAAACAGCGGCTCCAGCGCCGGGTCGCGCAGGTGGCGCAGGGCGCGCAGCAGCCGGTCGTGCTTGCCGTCGGCACTGGCCTGGACGCACTGCCCAAGCAGGTACGCCGCCGACTGCGCCGCCGGGTCCGCCGACTGGGCCGCTCCAGGCGCAGCAAGCCCCACACTCATCAAGAGCCACAACAACCCGCCCACAGCGGGGCGGACGGTGCGCTGGGCTAAACAAGACATAAGGGTCACAGTTTACGGGATCGACCGCTGCGGTAAAGAGCCGAAGCGATTTCTCCCCAAGGGGCGATAACTTTAGCGCGCGTTGACCTGCGTCGCCCCAGCAGCGAAACTAAGGGGTTCCATGCCCTACGAGCGCAGCAACATCCAGCGGCTGGAAGCCTATGCGCCCGGCGAGCAGCCCCAAACGCAGCAGGTGGTCAAGCTCAACACCAACGAGAACCCCTACCCGCCCGCGCCCCAGGTGCTCGAAGCCATCCGCCAGGTTTCCGCAGAATCGCTGCGGCGGTATCCCCCGCCACGGGCGGACCGCTTCCGCCAGACCGCTGCCCGCGTGCACGGCCTGACGCCCCAGCAGGTGATCGCCACCAACGGGGGCGATGAGCTGCTGCGTCTGGCGGTGACGGTTTTCTGCGAGCCGGCCTCGCCGGGCCAAACCCGCGGGGGCGTGGGCACCGCGGAGCCCAGCTATTCGCTTTACCCCGTCCTGGCCGCCATCCACAACACACCGCTGACGCGCGTGCCGCTGCGGGAGGATTTCTCGCTGCCCGAGGATTTCGCCGACCGGCTCAACGACGCGGGCTGCCGGCTGGCGTTCATCGTCAACCCGCACGCGCCTTCGGGCCGGCTCCAGCCGCTGGAGGAGCTCGAGCGCATCGCGCGCCGCTTCAAGGGCGTGCTGCTGATCGACGAGGCTTACGTGGACTTCGCCCGGCGCGACGCCCTGCCGCTTTTGGACCCCGCCAGCGGCATCGACAATGTCTTGATCCTGCGCAGCCTGAGCAAAGGCTACTCGCTGGCCGGGCTGCGGTTTGGCTACGGGCTGGGGCATCCCGACCTGATCGCGGCGCTGGACAAGGCCCGCGACAGCTACAACACCGACGTTTTGGCCCAGGCCGCTGCCGTCGCTGCGCTGGAGCACCGCCAGCACGCCCAGGCCACCTGGCGTCAGGTCATCGCCCAGCGCGACCGCCTCACCGAGTCGCTGCGTCAGCAGGGCTGGTCCGTCTACCCCAGCCAGACCAACTTCCTGCTGGCAGCCCCGCCTCCCAGCGGGCCCGACGCCCGCAGCCTCTACGAATCGCTTAAAGCACGCGGAATTTTCGTGCGATACTTCGATCAGGACCGCCTGCGCGACAAGCTGAGGATCACCATCGGCACGCCCGAGCAGAACGACGCCCTGATCGAAGCCCTGGCCGCCCTCACAAGCCAGCCCCAGCCCTGATCAACCTCCCCGGCGATCCGCCGACCACCCGGACCCACCCCCATGGCACGCACCGCAACCCTGAGCCGCCAGACCAAGGAAACCGACATCCGCGTCGAGCTCAACCTCGACCCCGCCAGCAGCGGCGACTACGAGAACCGCACCGGCGTGGGCTTCTTCGACCACATGCTCGACCACCTGGCCCGCCACGGCAGGCTGGGCCTGAAGGTCACCGCCCGGGGCGACACCCACGTCGACGACCACCACACCGTCGAGGATGTGGGCATCCTGCTGGGCCAGGCGCTGGCCCAGGCGCTGGGCGACAAGAAGGGCATCTGCCGCTATGGCTTCGCCTCCGTGCCCATGGATGAGGCGCTGGCGCGCGTGAGCCTCGACCTCTCCGGCCGACCGTACCTCGTCTTCGACGCCGCCTTCAGCCAGCCCTCCGCCAAGATCGGCACCTTCGATGTGCAATTGGTCCGCGAGTTCTTCCAGGCCTTCGTCCAGGCCGGCCGCTTCACCTGCCACATCGAGGCGCCCCGCGGCAAGAACGACCACCACCTGGCTGAAGCCATCTTCAAGGCCTTCGCCCGCGCCCTGCAACAGGCGGTGAACATCACCAGCGACGACATCCCCAGCACCAAAGGCGTGCTGTAACCGCTGCGCCTGCCGTCTGCCCTCTCCGGGGGCCGGGGGCTGCCCGCTACCCCCTAGTTCTAATCACAGCACGAACTTGCTCAGGTCGCGGTCGCGCAGGATGGGGGCCACCTGCTCGCGGACGAACTCCGCGGTGATGTTCACCTGCGTTTCCCCGCGGGCGACGCGCTCGGGCGCATCGAAGTTGATCTGCTCGAACACCTTCTCCACGATCGTCATCAGTCTGCGGGCGCCGATGTTCTCCAGCGAGGCGTTGGCCTCCGCGGCCAGCTCCGCCATCGTGTCGATCGCCTCCGGCTCGAAGCTCACCTGCAAGCCCTCCACCGCTAGTAAGGCCTGCTGCTGATGGGTCAACGAATTGTGCGGCTCGGTGAGGATGCGCACGAAGTCGTCCTTGTCCAGCGGCGTCAGCTCCACGCGGATGGGGAATCGCCCTTGAAGCTCGGGCATCAAGTCGCTGACCGCAGCGGTGTGGAACGCGCCCGCAGCGATGAAAAGGATGTGGTCCGTCCGCACCACCCCGTGGCGTGTGTTGATCGTTGAGCCTTCGACGATGGGCAACAGGTCCCGCTGCACGCCCTGGCGCGACACGTCCGGCCCGCCGAATTGCCCGCCCTTGCCGCCCGGCGTGGCGATCTTGTCGATCTCATCCAGGAAAATAATGCCGTTTTCCTCCACCCGGCTGATGGCCTCGGTGACGATCCGGTCGCGGTCCAGCAGCTTGTCGGTCTCCTCCTCGATGAGCAGCCGCCGAGCTTCAGCAACGCGGACCCTCCGCCGCTTGGCCTGCTGGGGCATCAGCCGCTCAAGCATGTTGGCCATGTCCGGGTCCATCTGCTCCAGCCCCATGTTGGCGAACAGGATGGAGGTCTGCGGCTTGCGGTGAAGGGTGATCTCCACCTCCCGGTCATCGAGCTGGCCGGCTTCGAGCTGCTGGCGAAGGCGATCGCGCGTGCGGGCGCGGCGCTCCTCCGAGTCCGCGGTGTCCACGTAGCCGCCCGAGGCAGCCCGGCCCGAAGCAACGGGCGTCGGCGGCAGCAGCAGGTCGATCAGCCGCTCCGTCGCCGCGTCGCGTGCTTTGTTTGTCACCTGCGCCGCCTGCTCCGCACGCACCATCGAGATCGACTGCTCCAGCAGGTCACGCACCATCGACTCCACGTCCCTGCCGTGATAGCCCACTTCCGTGAACTTGCTGGCCTCCACCTTGATGAACGGCGCATCGATCAGCTTGGCCAGCCGGCGGGCGATCTCCGTTTTGCCCACCCCCGTCGGCCCGATCATGATGATGTTCTTGGGGTACACCTCCCGTGCCGTCTCCGGGTCCAGCCGTTGACGACGCCAACGGTTGCGGATCGCCACCGCCACAGCACGCTTGGCCTGCGCCTGCCCGATGATGTAACGGTCCAGCTCTTGAACGATCTGGTGGGGCGTCAAATCCATGTGCGGAGGGTGTTTTGTTGGTTATGAGGCTTGCTTGGCGGGCGGTTCAGGGCCCAACCCGCGCAATCATAGCATGATTGAGGATTTGCCGTGGGCGATCGGGCCGCGGGCCTCAGCAGGGGGGGTAGCGGCGTCAGGAACTATTTTTACATGCCGTCTGCCTCTTCCGGGGGCTGCCCTCTGCCGTCTACTCTCTGCCCCCTACCCCCTGCCCGCTGTCGTCCGGGCCGGTGATAACGTCTGTGCAGGGTCGGATAACCCGCTAAACCCGGGGGGCTGTCTGGTCGATGCATCAGGGGGAGATGGGGCGCGTGATCCTCCGGTGTTGCCTGAGGGTCGGTGCAGCGCCTGGCAGCATTGCCGGCTCCGAACCAAAGGCGATCGGATCGAAGTATGGCCCTGGGCTTCTCGAAAACGCGTTATTCGCCCATTGCGATCGATTTTGGTGCGGACAGCTTGAAGTTGTTGCAGGTGATCCCGGGGGATCCGCCGCAGATGGTGGCAGCGGCGTCGGCGACGGTGCCGGCCCAGGCCCGCACCGATCCCGAAGCACGCTACGCCTTCCTGGCCCAGGCCTTGCGGGATTTGCTCAAGTCCCAGCCGTTCAAGGGCCGCCGGGCCATCTGCTCCCTCCCCGCCTTCCAGACCCTGGTGCAGAACCTGGAGGTCACCGGCGAGGCGGCGGAGCTGGACACCCACGTGCAGCTTCAGCTTCAGCAACGCTGGAACATCGACCCCCGGCGGATGGTGGTCCGGCACTTCCACGTCGGGCAGGTCGTCCGCGACGGCACGCCGCTTCAGGAAGTGATCTGCCTGGCCGCCAGCCGGGACATCGTCATGCGTTACATCGACCTGGCCAACCGCTGCCGGCTGGACCTGGTGGGCATGCACAGCGAGCCCTGGGCGATCGTGCGGGCCTTCGAGCCCATTTACCGCGATCCTGCTGATGCCCAGCGGACGATCTGCTTCATCGACCTGGGCGCCGCCACCAGCAAGGTGGTGATCACGCACGGCAGCCAGATCGTCTTCGCCAAGACGATCCACACCGCGGGCGATGCAGCGGGCGGGTCGGCAGCGCGAGCTGACGCATCGGACGATAAGCCCGCTGTCGTCCAGGAACCGACGGTCATCACGGGGGTTGCGCCGCGGGCGCAGGGCGCGGCTCAGGCCCGCTCCGCCGCCGCTGCCGGTGCCGCCACCGGCCTGGCGATCCTGGACGCCCAGGTGCAGGCCGACGCCCCGGCTGATCCGACGCCGCCCAAGCCGGCCGCTGAAATCGACGAAGTGATTGAATGCCTGGTGGATGAGCTTCAGCTTTGCCTGCGCTACCACCAGAGCGTGTTCCCCAGCAAGCCCGTGGAGCGGCTGGTGTTCCTGGGCGGCGGGGCGAGGGACGTCCAGACCTGCCAGGCCATCGCCCGGGCGGCTCGCATCGCGGCCCAACTGGGCGACCCCCTGGCGCGGGTGACGCGGATCGCCATGCCCAAGCCGCCCACCGGCGTGGACCTGAACCAGCCCCAGCCCGGCTGGACGGTGCCCCTGGGCCTGTGCCTGAGTGAAGCGAACCTATGAGGAGATCGGGAATCAGGAGTCAAAAGGCGTGAATGAGGGATGGGGATGGGAGACAAGGATTCCTGGCCCCATCTGCCGTTGAAAAGCGGCGATCTGCAACGCCCCCTGGACCCCCGGATCGGAGCGTGTCATGCCCAAGAACATGAGCTTCCTGCCCGAGGATTACCTCGAGCAGCGGATGGCGCGGCGGACGAACATCGTTTGCCTCGTGCTGTTCGGGGTGATGATGATCGGCGTGGTCACGACCTTCACGGTGACCAACCGCCAGTTGCGCGAGGTCCGACGCAGTCGGCAGCAGGTGAACCAGCGCTTTGAGGAGGCGGCTCGGCGGCTCGAGCAGCTCGAGCAGCTCCAGGCCCGCCGAAAGCAGATGGTCCACAAGGCCAAGGTCACCTCCGTGCTGGTGGAGCGCGTGCCCCGGACGCTGCTGCTGGCGGAGATGATCAACCACATGCCCCTGACGCTGAGCCTGGAGGGGCTGGAGCTGGAGACCAAGACCATCCGCACCGCGCCCCGGCCGCGCACCGCGCTGGACCGCGAGCAGCAGCGGCTGGACAAGCAAAAGAGCCAGGAGGCGCAGGCCGAGCCCCTGGTCGAGCTGCCGCAGACCCAGGTGAGGGTGGGGCTTGTGGGCGTCGCGCCCACCGACGTGGAGGTGGCCCAGTTCATGACCGCCCTGAGCAGCCATCCGCTGTTCAAGGACGTGAGCCTGGTCTATAGCGAGCAGGTGAGGCTCAACGAGCAGGAAATGCGCAAATTCCGCATCGAGCTGGAGGTGCGCCAGGACGTGGACCTGCAGGGCATTGAGCCCACGCGGGTGGCCCGCCAGCTCAAGCAGAACCCGATGGGCAGCACGATCCGCATCGACCAGGCCGGGGTGATGGCCACCCCCGGCAGTGGGGTGGTGCCCGCTACGGATCGACAGGAGTAGCCGCCATGCGATTCGGAACCCGCGAGATGCTGTTCCTGGTGCTGCTGCTGGCGATGCCGGTGGCGGCGTATTTCTTCGTCTTCCAGCCGCGCAACGCCCAGATCGCCGAGGCCCGCCAGGAGATCGCGCAGAAGCAGGAAAAGCTGCGCCAACTGGAGGAGCACACGCGCGACATGGAGGACCTGGGCGCCCAGATCGACCGGCTTGAGCAGGCCATCGCCCTGTTCGAGCAGAAGCTGCCGGCCCAGCAGGAGGTGGAGGTGATCCTCAAGGAGGTCTGGGAGCTGGCGGCGCGGCACGGGCTGACGCCCAAGAGCGTGCGGACGGACAAGATCGTCGCCGCCGCCCAGTACGCCGAGCTGCCCATCGAGCTGGTGATCGTCGGCGACTTCGACGGGTTCTACAGCTTCCTGCTGGACATGGAGAAGCTTCAGCGGATCACCCGCATGCCGCAGATGAAGCTCCAGAAGCTCAAGGACGCCGAAGGGGCGGTCCAGGCGAACCTGGTGCTGAGCATCTTCTTCGAAGGGGCCGACCGCCAGCAGGCCGCCTCGGCCCCGACCTCCGGAGACCGTCACCTATGAGTCAGCTCAACCCCACTGGATCACCCCCCGACCACAGCCAGGAGCACGACGAGGCGCCGCAGACCATGTCGTTGCTAGGCGGGATCGCCCGCCCCGCCGGCTTGCCGGAGGCCGACCCGCTCAACGCCGAACTTCCCTCCAGCACCAGGCGGGGGCTTAGCCAGGGCACGCTGCTGCTGATCGGGGCTGTGCTGCTGGCAGCCGGTTCGCTCTACCTGATGCGGCTGGCCCAGGGCGATCTGCGCCAGGAAGCCGGCGCCCAAAAGGCCGAGGCCAAGATCGAGCAGGTGCTGGCCAAGCTCAACCAGCCCGGCACGCTGGAGCCCGAGTCGCCGCTGCTGCCGGAGAACCTCGAGCAGCTCACCGAGGGCATCGATCTGGTCCAGGTCTTCAACACCGACTACACCGGCCGACAGGTCCCGGTGGAGTACATCAAGAAGAACCCCTTTCGGCTGAACCTGCCGACCACCGAGAAAGCCGGCCCGACAGGCCCGACGCCCGACGCGGTGCGCGCTCAGCGGCTCCAGCAGCTTCAGAGCGAGCTGGCCGGCCTGGAGCTTCAGACGGTGATGGGCGGCCAGACGCCGCTGGCGGTGATCAACGGCCAGTTCGTCCGCACCGGCCAGCAGCTAGGCAGCTTCCACGTTGAATCGATCAATGCCCAGTCGCTGCAGGTGGTCCTGACCGCGGACGGCGAGCGGTTCACGCTGAGCATGCAGAAGTCCGAGGAAGACGCCGCCCCCCGCCGCCGACGCTGACGCTAAAGCCCCGCAGGCCGGCGTCGATCCGAGTGTCGGCTCAGTTCGGGAGGCCCGCAGCCGTTACGGATCGCTCCGATGCCCCACGATGAACATCACCACGCCCTGGACGCGCCGGACGATCTGCAGGCGGCCTCCAGCCGAATCCCGAACCTTGCCGGCGCTTCGCTGAGCGACCTGTGGACGCCCGATCAGGAGCCCCAGGAAGGCGGCGCGCCCGCGGCGCAGGATCTGGGCCAGGAGTTGCTGGACGCCGGCGTCCTCACCGCCGCCCAGCTCACCACCGCCCGGACCGTCGCCAGCAAGACCCCCGGCAAGAGCCTGGCTGACATCGTCTACGAGATGGGCGTCGACGAGCCGGCCCTCCAGGCGGTGGTGGCGCGCGTCGCGGGCCTGCGCTTCGAGCACATCGAGCAGGACCAGATCGAGGCCATCAAGCCCATCGAACGCCTGGGGCTGGATTTCTGCCTCCAGCACGGCGTGCTGCCCCTGCGCATGACCGGCACGCGCCTGGTCCTGGGCGTCACCCACCCCGACAACCTCCTCATCATCGAGGAAGTCCGCCACAAGCTGGGCGTGCTCATCAAGCCGGTGGTCGTCTGCCGCGGGGAGATCGCCCGCTTCGTCGAGTCCCGACGCGAGGAGGAGGAGACCGACAACACCGTCAAGGTCGACGAGATCATCGCCGACATCGACGAGGACGACGTCGAGGTCGTCGAGACCAAAGAGGAGGACCTGGACCTCCAGAAGATGGCCGGCGAGTCCCCGGTCATCCGCCTGGTCAACTACCTGATCTTCAGCGCCGTCAAGGAAGGCGCCAGCGACATCCACATCGAGCCGCAGGAAAAGAAGCTCCAGGTGCGCTACCGCATCGACGGCCTGCTGTTCGACACGATGAACCCGCCGCACCACATGCACGCGGCGATCATCTCGCGTTTGAAGATCATGGCGAACCTGGACATCTCCGAACGCCGATTGCCCCAGGACGGCCGCATCCGCGCCGTGGTCCACGGCCGCAAGCTCGACCTGCGCCTCTCCACGCTGCCCACCGCCCACGGCGAAAAGGCCGTGCTGCGTATCCTCGACAACCGCTCCATCCAGGTCCAGCTCGAAGACCTGGGCATGGACGAGGACACGCTGCTGATGTGGAAGCACCACATCGCCCAGCCCCACGGCATCATCCTGGTCACCGGGCCCACCGGCAGCGGCAAGACCACCACGCTCTACGCCTCGCTGGGCCAGATGGAGCGCGGCAAGCTCAACATCTCCACCGTCGAGGACCCCATCGAGTACAACCTCGCGGGCATCAACCAGACGCAGGTGCACGAGCGCATCGGCATGACCTTCGCCACGGCGCTGCGGGCGCTCTTGCGGCAGGACCCGGACGTGATCATGGTCGGCGAGATCCGCGACCAGGAGACCGCCCGCATCGCCATCCAGGCCTCCCTCACCGGCCACCTGGTGCTCTCCACGCTGCACACCAACGACGCGCCCAGCTCGGTCACGCGGCTGATCAACATCGGCGTCGAGCCCTACCTCATCGGCGCCGCGGTCAACGCTGCGCTGGCCCAGCGGCTGGTTCGGCGGATCTGCGCCCACTGCAAGGTCCAGACGCCCCCCGACGAGCACACCGCCCAGCACCTGGCGATGCACGGCATCAGCCTCGACCAGGTCTGGCAGGGCAAGGGGTGCGACAAGTGCCGCAACACCGGCTACTCCGGCCGACTGGGCCTGTATGAGATGCTCGTGCTCGACGACGTTCTGCGCGACCGCATCGCTGGCAACCCCAACATCAGCGAGTTCCGCCGCATGTGCGTCGAGCGCGGCATGGTCACCCTGCGCGAAGACGGCTTCCGCAAGGTCGCCCAGGGCCTGACCACCGTCGAGGAAGTCCTCCGCGTCACCGAAAGCACCATCTGAAAATAGCGGGCAGCGGGCAGACGGCAGGGGGCAGGCGCGGTTCGTCTTCCCTGGCTTCTGGCTTCCTCGTCACTTTGTCTGCTGCGGTTCCAGATGTTACGCTTGAGCTTCCCCGCTGCGGGTCGCTGCAGCCGGGGCTGGTTACGTAACGGGAGCTGACGCATGGGCTTGCTCGACGGGAAGCGCGGCATCGTCTTCGGCATCGCCAACGACCGCAGCTACGCCTGGTTCATCACCAAGTGCCTCCTGGAGCACGGGGCACGCTGCGCCTTCACCCACCTGCCCGACGACAAGGGCAAGATGGAGCGCCGCTGCCGATCCGCGCTGGAGGAGCTGGGCGTGGCTGACCCCTGGCTCGAGCCCTGCGACGCCTCCCGCGATGAAGACCTGGACCGCGTGTTCAACAAGCTGGGCCAGGACTGGGGAAGCATCGACTTCGTCGTCCACTCGATCGCCTTCGCCGATCGGCAGTTTCTCCAGGTCGGCAACTTCCACACCACCACGCGCCAGGCCTACCTCCAGGCCATCGACATCAGCGCCTACACGCTCCTGGCCATGGCCCGGCGGGCAGCGCCCCTGATGTCCCAGGGCGGCTCGATCATCGCGATGACCTACTACGGCGGGGAAAAGGTGATCCCCGGCTACAACGTCATGGGCATCGCCAAAGCGGCGCTCGAACACACCGCCCGCTACCTGGCCGCGGAGCTGGGCGAAAAGAACATCCGCGTCAATACCATCAGCGGCGGGCCGCTGCGCACGCTGGCGGCGTCGGCGGTGGGGGGGATCGGTGAGATGTTCGACCACCAGCAGCGCAAAGCGCCCCTGCGGCGGAACATCACCGGCGAGGAGGTCGGCCACACCGCGGTGTACCTGCTGAGCGACCTGTCCAGCGGGGTCACCGGCGAGAACATCCACGTGGACGCGGGGTTCAGCATCGTCGGCCTGTGATCCGCCAGACCACGGGCCGGGCCGCTGCCCGCTGCTCGCCGGCCTTCGCCCGCTGCTGAGAACGGCTCCATGCCCATCCGCTTCGCCTGCCAGTTCTGCCAAGCCCGCGTGAAGGTGCCCGACGGCTCGCAGGGCAAGCGGATGAAATGCCCCCGCTGCGGCAAGGTGCAGGTGGTG
>DASVCG010000358.1:0-12868 GCA_036381755.1 Phycisphaeraceae bacterium
GGGGCGTGAGCCGTCGACTCTTGCGGGAATCGGGAATCGGCCGCTTTTGATTTACCCCAGGTCGCCGATGAGCTCGCGCAGCGCCCGGCCCACGTCGGGCTGACGCATCAGGTGCTCGCCCACGAGCACGCGGTGGATGCCCGCCTCCGCAAGCCGCTTGACGTCCTCGTGCGTCCTGATGCCCGATTCGCTGACGACGATGCCGGGGTCCTCCACCATCTCCAGCAGGCGGAAGGTGTGCGACAGATCGGTCGTCATGGTCTTGAGGTCGCGGTTGTTGATGCCCAGCAGGGTGTAGGTCGGGTGCGGAAAACCGATGTGCGGGCGCACCTTGAGCAACTGCTCTACCTCGTGCACCTCGATGAGGGTGGTGAGCTTGAGGCTGGTGGCCAGGATGAGCAGGTCCAGCAGCTCCGCTTCGCCCAGGCATTCAGCGATCAGCAGCACCGCGTCGGCCCCAGCGGCGCGGGCCTCATAGACCTGATACGGGTCGATGATGAAGTCCTTGCGCAGCACGGGCAGCGGCACCGCCTGCTTGATCCGCGTCAGGTTGTCCAGCGAGCCCTGAAAATACTTGGCGTCGGTGAGGCAGCTAATCGCCGCGGCGCCGTTCTCGTGGTAGGCGCGGGCGATGGCGACCGGGTCGAAGTCGGGGCGGATCAGCCCGGCCGAGGGGCTGGCCTTCTTCACCTCCGCGATCACCCGCAGCTTGCCCCTGGGCCGGGTCATCGCCGAGAAAAAGTTGCGCGGCGGGGGGCTGGCCTCGGCGCGACGACGCATCTCCTCCAGCGAGACACGCTGCTGCGCCTCGGCTACCTCTTTCCGTTTGTCCGCCAGGATACGGGCCAACAGATCACCCATGACTGCCTTTCCGCTCAAAGAGGCCAATTGTGGAAAGGATAGCGGCCTGGCCGACCATGTGAAGGGCAGCGGCCCGGAATCGCTTGCTCAACCCGCCCGTGGCGTGGTACGCCTCATCGACCCGGGGCTTGCTGCGGGCAGCGTCCCCAGCACGACGATATCGGACGTCGCCCATGGCGGGCCGGCATTTTATCCCGTTGAGGCCGGCTGATAAGCTATAGTTAAGAATAAGGACGGAGGAGCGGGGGGCGGTCGACGACGTGGTAAGCCGATGCCGGCCTATCCCGAGGCTGATTCGATGTTCCAACCGCACCCAGCCCAGGCTGATGAAGGGTTCGTGGTCCGCTCCTACCAGCCCCACGACCAGGCAGCGGTTTCCCATCTCTACACCGCGGGCCTGCTGGCCGGTCAGATCGCGCCCAACGACACCGGGGCCGACATCGAAAACATCCCCCAAGCCTATTTCGACAGCGAGCGTCACCATTTCTGGGTGGCCGAGGCCGACGGCCAGGTGGTGGGCATGATCGGCGTGGCCAGCGATGAGCCTCACACCGCCGAGATCCGCCGCCTGCGCGTCCGCCCCCAGGACCAGCACACCGCCATCGCCGCCAGGCTGCTGGAGACCGCGGTGGCCCACTGCAAACGCCACGGCTACCTCAAGGTCGTGCTCGACACCCGCTTTGAGCGCAACGCCGCAATGGACCTGTTCGACAAGATCGGCTTCCAGCACACACGCACGCGGAACGTGCACGGCAAGGAGATGCTCGAGTTTTACCTCGACCTCTACCGCCAGCCCACCCCCAAAGAAAACGCCTGATTCCCAAGCTCAGCCGGCCCCAGCGCCAAGACAGCAGGGGGCAGGAGGGCGGTGGCTTTCTATTTTGATAACGGGGGTTTTATAGCCGGCTTATAACCGACAGGATCGACGCTCCACCGCAGGAGTCGCCGATTGCCTATCGCCCCCGATTCTCGTTCCAGACCAGCAACCTCAACCGGCGGCTGGGGTCGCCGCCTCAGCAGGGGGCGGGTTGAAGCGCGAGCCCGCCAGCGGGACGCGCCGGTTCACCGGCGGGCCCTGCGGCAGCATCGGCCCCACCACCATCGCCCCCACGCCCACCACCACGTTGGCCGCCAATAGCGCCAGCCGGACCCACGGCTCATCCCCCAGCACGAACACCACCACGCCCGCCGCCAGCAGCACCACCAGCACGGTCGGGATCAGCCCCCGCCACGCCAGCTTCATGAGCTGGTCGAACCGCAGCCGCGGCAGCGTCCACCGCACCCACATCATCACAAACAGCAGGAACGCTACCTTGCCGAAGAAGATCAGCGTCTTGAGCAGCACCAGCCCGATCCCGCCGACCTCCGGCATCTCGCGGACGAAGGGAATCAGGTCCCACCCGCCCAGGAACAGCACGCAGAAAAACGCGCAGCCGGTGACCATGTGCATGTACTCGGCCAGGAAGAACAGCGCCCATTTCATGGAGCTGTACTCGGTGTGGAAGCCGCCGACCAGCTCCTGCTCAGCCTCAGCCAGGTCGAAGGGGGCTCGGTTGCACTCCGCCAGCACGCAGGTGAAGAAGATGACCGCCAGAAGCGGGTGGGTGAACACGCCCCACATGCCCTCCAGGCCGCTGCCGGTCTGGCCCAGGCTGATGCCCAGGGCGTCGGTGGTGCTGTAGGTGAGGATGAGGATGAGCACGCACAGGCCCATGGGGATCTCGTAGCTCAGGATCTGGGCCGTGGCGCGCAGGCCGCCCAGGAAGGAGTATTTGTTGTTGGAGGCGTAGCCCGCCAGCACCACGCCGTACACCGCCAGCGACGAGATCGCCAGGATGTAGATCACCCCCACGTTGATCGGCGCCACCGCCACACGGACCACGGCCGGATCAACCGCTGTCCCGCCCAGCACGGGCAGCCAATCGGGAAGGGTGAACCCCGGCACCGACATCATTCCGCCCCACGGAATCACCGCCCAGCCCAGCATGGCCGGGATCACCGCCAGGGCCGGGGCCAGAAAGAACAGCACCCGGTCCACGTGCGGCGGGTTGTAGTCCTCCTTCAGCATCAGCTTCAGGCCGTCCGCCAGCGCCTGGCCCAAACCCCAGTGCTTGCCCTTGAACGGCAGCACGCCGAACGAAAAATTCGTGCGGTTGGGTCCAATCCGGTCCTGACACCACGCCGCCACCTTCCGCTCCAGGAATATGAGGTAGGCGCAGGACAGCAGGATGACGTGTACGACAATCAGCCCCGTGATCACACTTACGATGAACTGCGCAGTCATGGTCGGCCCAGCTCTGGAAGGATTGATCGAGGCCGGCGGGCATCGGCAGCCCCCGACGGCTCGAAGCCACATTTGTAGCCGCTGACCGCCTCGCGGGCAACTTCCGCAAGCCGCCCGCCCCCAAAGACGTTAGAATCACGCATCCTCGTCAACACCGTGCGGAAGCGACCCGTGGCCCAGACCTCTCCCCAGCCTCAGACACCCACGCCCCCCAAGCCTCCGGGCGACCGCCCGCACGACGAAACCATCAAGGAAACCATCGAGTCCATCGTCATCGCCTTCGTCCTGGCTTTCGTCTTCCGCGCCTACGTGGTCGAGGCGTTCGTCATCCCCACCGGATCCATGGCCCCCACCCTCCTGGGCGCCCACCTGGTCATCCGCTGTCAGCAGTGCGGCTACCGCTTCGCCATCGACGTGCCCGATTCACGCGGCTTCAGCCGGTACACCACCCTCCCAGCCACCTGCCCGATGTGCCGCTTCCCCAATCCCATCAGCGCCGCCCACCGCGTGGGCTCGGGCGACCGCATCCTGGTCCAGAAGTACATTTACAGCTTCAGCCAGCCCCAGCGGTGGGATGTCGTGGTCTTCAAGGCCCCGCATCAGCCCGACCAGAACTACATCAAACGCCTCGTCGGCCTGCCCAACGAAGCGATCTGCATCTTCGACGGCAATATCTACGTCAGCCCCCTCCAGCCCGACGGCCAGCCCGACCCGGACGGCTGGCACATCGCCCGCAAAACCGCCCGCCCTCAGGTCCAGCGGGCCGTCTGGCAGCCCATCTATCACAGCCAGTTCATCCCCCGCGACGGCGGCAGGAACCGCGCCAGCCAGTTCGCCTGGTCCGCCCCCTGGATACCCCCCGACGAGCAACGCAGCCTCTGGGAAATCGACGGGCAGCGGAGCTACCGCTACAGCGGCGCCGGCCGGGGCGAAATCCGCTTCGACTTCGTCGCCAGCGGCGACAACGAAACCATCGGCATCTACCCCTATAACCAGTTCTCCAGCCGGATCGTCGGCGAGCCCATCGAGGACATCCGCCTCGCGGCTTTCTTCCAGCCCGATCAGGCGGGGCTGCGGGTTTCGCTTTCCACCACCGCCCGCCTGCTTCCGCGCCCCGCGCCCGATTCCCCCGAGGCGTTGGCCGACCGTGAGCCGGATACCCTCACCGCCACCCTCGATGAGCAGGGAACGCTCATCCTCACCGCCACCCCCCCAGGCGGCCCAGCCCAGGAGCTGGGACGCGCCCAGACCGCTCCACTAGCCCCAGGCCGGGCCACCCAGATGGAGCTGTGGTACGTGGATCAGGAGGCCAGCGTCTGGATTGACGGCAAGCTCGTGCTCGTCAACGCTTTTGACTACTCCCTGGAAGAAGTCTTTGCCCGCCCGGCGCCGCAGGCCCGCCCGACGGTCCGTATCGTCGTGGAGGGCGGCCCGGTCACGCTCCATCAGGTGGAGCTGGACCGCGACCTGTACTATTCCGCCACCGACCATGGCGATAACGGCGACCTGCTCCTGGGCGGCGCCGTCCGCCGACCGCGGGGCATTGAGATGGAGCCGGCCCTGATAGGGCCAAACCAGTACTTTTTCGCCGGCGACAACAGCCCCCGCAGCCAGGACAGCCGCTACTGGCCGGGCCTCAGCATGAACCCGTGGATTCTCGAACGCTTCAATGGCACGCCGGGCATGGTGCCTGGCGAATTGATCATGGGCCGGGCGTTCTTCGTGTACTTCCCCGCCATGCTCCAGTTGAGCGAGGACAAGCCCGGCATCATCCCCAATTTCGGGGACATCCGCTTTATTCATTGAGCCCTGGCCAGGGCAGCGAACGGATGCAATCAGCAGGTGGGTGACAGGTCGATGGTGCGATAACTTTCGGCTGCGCCACGACTAGAAAACCACTTGCTGACAAGGTTTTCCACAAAATCGGATGGGGATGCCCTTCGCCGCGCCGCCTCCTCGTCCGCCTCCAGGGCCTTAGCGGCCTTCCAGGCCCTTTAGGCCAGCGACCAAATCGTAAGATATTGTCAAATATCAACATGTGTCTATCCGCTGGTGCGGCGGAATGGAAAATTAAAATGGGGGGCGAGCCTGTCGCGGGCTATCTAGATCAGCCAGACGGCTGGCATGGGCGTCACACAGGTATCTTTCAACAGATTTTCCACAAGGCGGGACAGCAACAGGCGATTTAGCCCGCCCCTTCAGGCAGCCAAGTTTCGGAACCGCGAAGAGTAACGGCTTGGGTTCCGGCTTGGCGGGGCGTATCATGTTCGCCCATGAATGAACCTCAAGTTGCCATGCGTCACGTGATCGCGGCCATGGTCACCAACGAGCCGGGGGTCTTGGCCCAGGTGGCGGGGATGTTCGCCGCCCGGGGCTTCAACATCGACTCGCTGGTCGTCGGCCGCACCGAGAACCCCGAAATCTCGCGGATGACCATCGTCGTCAACGGCGACAGCCTCGTCCTGGAGCAGGTGCGCAAGCAGCTCCAGAAGCTGGTGCCCGTGGTCAAGGTGGTCGATTACGCCAACGTGCCCTACGTCGAGCGGGACCTGATCCTGGTGCAGGTTTCGACCAAGGGCGGCCGGAGCGGGCCCGACAAACGCCAGCAGCTCATCACCCTGGCGGACCTGTTCCGCGCCAAGGTGGTGGACGTGGCGCCCGACCGGCTCATGATCGAGTTGTCGGGCACGGAGGACAAGATCGAGGCGTTCATTGCGCTGATCGAGCCCTTTGGCATCATCGAGCTGGCCCGCACGGGCGTCATCGCCATGCCCCGCGGCCAGGCCGCTTCCGGTTCGCGCCGGGCGTCGCGCTCAGGGGCGGGTCGGCCGTTCACGCCGCCCCCGACGGTGCCGGACCAGGGCGATCTGCCCCCCGGCTAAGCGGGCGGCCGCCGCCTCGCCTCGAGGAACGGGATCAAGCGGCCTGCGGCGCAAAGGAAGGCGGCTTGGATGGCCATTGGCAAAAAAAGTCGCAAATCGCCGAGCGACAATCTCACGCTGGTTCATGTCACCCACGAGGCCACCGAGCAGCTTGGCGGCATCGGCGCGGTGCTGGAGGGCATGATCGCCTCGCCGGTCTACCAGGAGCGCGTGCAGCGGACGATCCTCGTCGGCCCGACGGCCTCACACCTGAGCATTGATCCCGAAGCCCGCCTGGGCGAGCACGGCCAGGTGCTTTATTCCTCCATCGACCGCATCGACCGGGTCGGCCTGAGCGGCAAGCTCCGCCCCGTGGAGTGGGCCTTCGACGTCGCCATCGTCTACGGCAGGCGGTCCTTCAAGCCTCCGGGCCACTCCCGCCAGGGCCACGCCGAGGTCTTGCTCATCGACGTCTTCCGCGCCAACCCCGACCGGCTCAACGTCTTCAAGCACCGGCTCTGGGAGCGGTTCGGCATCGACAGCGCCCGCTACGAGAAGGCCTGGGATTACGAGGAGTACGTCCGCCTGGCTGAGCCGGCCTATTACGCCCTTCAGGCGATCCTGGGCCCGCAGCACCTGCCGTGCATCCTCTTTGGCCATGAGTACATGGGCATGCCCGCGGTGCTTCAGGCCATCCTGGAGGGCGACGCGCGGATCCGCACCGTCTTCCACGCCCACGAGTGCGCCACCGCCCGGCGGCTGGTCGAGGACCACCCCGCCCATGACATCATGTTCTACAACGTTCTGGATCAGGCCAGGAAGCAGGGGCTTTTCGTCGAGGACGTGTTCGGCAAGCTCGACGACTTCGCCCGCCACGCGCTGATCAGCCAGGCCCATCTGTGCGACGGCGTCATCGCCGTGGGCGATCGCACGCGGGATGAGCTGCGGTTCCTCAACCAGGCCCTGAGCGAGCACCCGATCGAACTGGTCTTCAACGGCCTGCCGGACATCGAGGTGACGCTGGCCAGCAAGCGGGCCAGCCGCAAGATGCTGCTGGACTATGCCCAGGCGCTGGTGGGCTACCGCCCGGATGTGCTGCTGACGCACGTGAGCCGGCCGGTGATCAGCAAGGCGATGTGGCGGGACATGCAGGTGTGCCACGAGCTGGACTGCCGCCTGGGGCAGCGCGGCCAGAAGGCGGTGCTGTTTCTTTTGACCAGCGCGGGGGGCGTCCGTCGGCCGCAGGACGTGGCGATGATGGAGAGGCAGTACGGCTGGCCGCGTCACCACCGCCACGGCTTCCCCGACCTGATCGGGATCGAGGCGGATGTTTACCGGATGATCGAGCCGTTCAACGCCGAGCACGCCCACGTCCAGATCGTGCTGGTGAATCAGTTCGGCTGGTCGCGTGAGCGGATCGGCCAGCGGCTGCCCGAGGGCATGACGATCGCCGACCTTCGCCGGGCTACCGACGTCGAGCTGGGCATGGCGGTGTACGAGCCGTTCGGCATCAGCCCGCTGGAGCCTTTGGGCAGCGGCGCGGTCTGCGTGATCTCCAGCGTCTGCGGCTGCCGGGCGCTGATCGAGGAGGTGGCCGGCGGCACGGACGTACCCAATGTCATCGTCGCCGATTACATCCGCCTCGATCAGCCCGCGACGATCCCCGAGCTTCTGGCTATGACGCGGGAGCAGCGCGACCGGGTCGAGGCCCGCGTGGCAGGCTGGATCGCCGACGAGCTGATGCGCCGGCTGCCCGCCAATGACCGCGAGCGTGAGAAGCTGATCGAGTCGGGCCAGGCGCTGATCCGCCGAATGAATTGGGACCACATCCTTGAGCACCATCTGATCCCGCTGCTCCAGCGGTTGGTCCGCGCTGTACCCAACAACAACAGCGGCAATGAGTCAGGCTCCTGAAGCCGGCTTGATGGTGATGGGCCGGTCCGTCTTGCATCGTTCAGGGCCTGCAGCTCGGGAGCAGACGCCCGCTCAGGGCGGGCTCGTCTTTTCCGGCTCAACTCGCCAGGAGGTCCTGCGCAGTTCCGTGGGCGTTGTGCCCAGGTGGGATTTGAACAGCCGCGAGAAGTGATAAGGCGTCGCGAATCCGGTTCGGTAGGCCACTTCGGAGACGCTCAGCCCGGTGTAGCGCAGCAGGTCGACGCTGCGCTGCACGCGCACCTGCCAGAGGTAGCGGATCGGCGTCGTGCCCAGGTGGCGGGTGAAGAGGCGCACCAGGTGATTGGGGCTGACACCGGCGGCGTCGGCCAGGTCGGCAAGCGTGAGCGGCTGGGCGTAGCGGTCCTCGATGAGCCGCCGGGCCTTGAGCACCGAATCGGGCACAGGGCGCTCGCGGGTTTGCTGCGTCGCGGCCTGGACGTAGGCGTGGAAGAACGCTGCGCCCAGGTGGATCAGCACCGGGTCATCCCGCCTTGGCCCGCGCCGCTGGATCGACAGCGCCGCTTCCAGGAGGTCCTGCAGCCGACGTGTCCATGCCAGACAAAAAGGCAATCGCCGCAACAGCGACCGCAATGTCGGCGTCAGGGGCTCAAAGTGCAGCGCCGCCCAGGTGTGGTGGGTGGATCTGTTCCGCGCAAAGCGGAAGAACTCGCGATGCCCCGGGTGCAGGCAGGCCACATGGGCAGCAGGAATATGCTGCTCCACGCCATCGATGGTCACATACGCTTCGCCCTCATGGACGATGACGAACTGGACGTCCGGCTGGACGCGCGGGCCGTATGTGCTGCCCGGACGGTAGCGGACCTCACCGAAGTAAGCCGTCGCCGGCATGACCGGGAAGGTGATTTTAGACAAATCTTTGCGTACCGCGTGCATGGCCTCTGATGCTTATCCTGGGCTAAGCTGACGGGCAAAGCAAGCCCGCTGTATGCACGGGCAGGGGAGTATCCGCCATGAAGCCGCACGCTGTCAGCGTCTCCTTGGGAATCGGGCCGGAGCAGGTCGCGTTCTACCGCGAGAACGGCTACCTGATCGTGGAAGGGGCTCTGGCTTCCGTGGAAGTGGGCCAGATCAACGACGACGCGGTGAAGATCTGCCGGGGAGGCTACGGCACGTACGACGGATGGGCCGGCCCGCACGAAGGCCAGCCGGACGACGAGGTCCTGAAGCAGTACCTGTGCATCCATCAACCGCACAAGTGTTCGCCGCTGATGAGGCGGTACCTGGCCCACCCCGTGATCCAGGACGTGCTCAGCAAGATCATCGGCCCCAACGTCAAGTGCATGCAGTCGATGTTGTTCATCAAGGCAGCGGGCAAGCCGGGCCAGGCGTGGCACCAGGATGAGTTCTACATCCCCACGCGTGACCGCTCGCTGACCGGCGGGTGGATCGCCCTGGACGACGCCCACGTCGGCAACGGCTGCCTGTGGGTCATCCCCGGCTCGCACCGGCACGGCATCCTCTGGCCGCAGCATGAGCACCACGACCGCCGCTTCGACTGCGCCGGCGAAGCGGTCGGGTTCCCCTACACCGACGACGATGCGGTGCCCGTGGAGATGCCTGCCGGCTCGATCGTGTTCTTCAACGGCTACCTGCTGCACCGCTCCCTGCCCAATGTGGCCCGTAGCGGCTACCGCCGGTGCCTTGTAAACCACTACATGAGCGCCGAATCGCTGCTGCCGTGGTTCAGCCCGGGGCATCTGCCCGTCAGCGTGGGCCAGGCCGATTACCGCGACATCGAGATGATCTGCGGCCAGGACCCCTACGCCTACAAGGGCACGGAGGATCTGTCCCGGCCGCACGTCCGCCCCAGTGGCGAAGGCGGATGCGCCGGCGGCGGCAGCGATACCCGCAAAAAGACTTGATCGCCCTCCCACCGCCCGCCCGGCCCGCATCCCCCTGCAAGGCCCGACCTCGCCCAGCCCGCCCCGCGCCTCAGCCGCAAAGGTCGAGGGGGTCTGCTGCGCGTTTTTGCCGCCTGGAGGAGCCCCGGCGTCGACGCCCGCGGCGGAACTTGGTAAAATCAACTATTCCATACCCTAGGGCCTTTGAGGCTCATCATGCTGCGGAAGATGCTGCGAGCTAAGATCCACCGGGCCACCATCACCCAGTGCGACCCGGATTACGTCGGTTCGATCACCATCGACGGAGACCTGCTCCGCGCCAGCGGTATCCGGCCCAACGAGGCGGTGTGGGTGTTCGATATCGACAACGCTGCGCGGTTTGAGACGTATGTCATCAAGGGGCCCCCCGGCAGCGGGATCGTGGGCGTCAACGGCGCTGCGGCTAAGCTCGTGGGGGTGGGGCACAAGATCATCGTGGTCTGCTTTGGCCTGCTGCGGGAGCACGACCTGGACGCTCATCGCGCCAAGGTGATCGTCTGCGATGATCGTAACCGCGTCGCCCAGGAGCTGGCGTACGCCAGCACGCTCGATGAGCCGATGGAGGCGCTGCGCTGAGGCGGCGCAGGCGGGGTTGATCCGCTTGGCGCAGGGGCGGCCAGGCGCGGCGGTTGAGCGAGTCGTGTGGATGGCGGACCGGGTCCGGATCAGTCTGGCCAACAAGTGCCTGCTGCTGTTCGGCGCAGCGGTGGTGTTGATCCTCTCCGCGGCGCTGGCGGTGGTGTGGCAGCGCATGCAGAAGCAGGTGGACCAGGTGCCCCGCCAGCGCGCCGCCAGCCTGGCCCAGGCGTGGCTCAGCGGGCAGATGCAGCCGGGCCAGGCTCAGACGCCTCCCGAACAGGCAGTCCGCGGCCTTCTGCCCCAGCAGGAATTGACCCTGGCCTGGATCGAGGGTGATGCCCTGCAGTCCCTGGCCTCCCAGGAAGAACTGCTGGCCCAGGCCCTGGAGCGGTTCGAGGCCCGCCCCGACAGTCAAGACTGGTTCATCCAGGCCGTCGACGAGCAGGGCGAACGCTATTACCGCTACCTGCGGGCGGTTCGGCGGTCCGACCTGCCCTCTATCCACCCCAACGGCGACGGGGCCGACGCCCCCGATCAGGCCCAAGTGCTGGACAACCCCCTGCGCGCCATTTTGCTGGTCCAGTTGCGCAACCCGGAGGGCGTGGCGCAGCAGATCGTCAACCGCATCTACATCGTCACCGCGGGCATCTTTGCGGGCCTGCTGGCCATCGCGGTGTTCTGGTTCATCGCCACGCGGCTGATCCTCTCGCCGGTGCGTCTGCTGCGCGAGGTGGCCGCCAAGGCCTCGGAAGGGGACCTGAGCGTCCGCTCGGACATCAACACCGGCGACGAGTTCGAGGAACTCTCCAAGGTGTTCAACACCATGCTGGAGAACCTCAAGGAGAAGCAAGACCAGCTCCGCTCGATCAACAAGAGCCTGGACTTGAAGCTGGGCGAGCTGGCCGCCAGCAACGTTGCGCTCTACGAGGCCAACAAAGTCAAGGGCGAGTTCCTCGCCAACGTTTCGCACGAGCTGCGCACGCCGCTGAACTCGATCATCGGCTTCGCCGAGATCCTCCAGGAGATGCCGCCTCAGCAGGCGGACACGGTCGACGAGAAGCGCCGGCGCTACCTGGCCAACATCATCCAGTCCAGCCGGCGTCTGCTGGATTTGATCAACGATCTACTGGACCTGGCCAAGATCGAAGCCGGGCGGATGGACGTGCACCTGGGCGCCATCAGCGTGTCCGACACCTGCGAGGGGTTGATCAACCTGATCCGCCCCCTGGCGCAGAAGCGGCAGATCACGCTGCGGCTGAAGGTGGAGCCGAGCCTGCCCATCGTGCACAGCGACGCGGGCAAGCTTCAGCAGATCCTGTTCAATTTTCTTTCCAACGCGGTCAAGTTCACGCCGGCAGGGGGCGTGGTGACGCTGGGGGCTACGCTGATGCCGCCGGAGAAACCCAATGGCACGCCCCGCGTGCGGCTGAGCGTCAGCGACACCGGCCCGGGCATCGCTGCGGAGGATCACGAGCGGATTTTCGAAAAATTCACCCAGCTTGACCCCAGCGTCACCAAGGAGCATGGCGGCACGGGCTTGGGGCTGACGATCAGCCGCGAGCTGGCACAACTGCTCCAGGGAAGCATCGAGCTGGACAGCGACGTGGGCAAGGGGGCCACCTTCAGCCTCATCATCCCCGTCACGCTCGAGCAGCGCGTCGCCCCCTTGATGCCCGAGACGAGCTCAGCCCGTCAGGCAGCAGCGTCAGGCTGAGCCCGAGCGATGAGGCCAATTGGCAGATCCAGCCCGACGCCAAGCGCAGCCGCTTGCCCGCCGTCAGCCCTCCCAATGCAAGGGGCAGGCGAGCGAGCAGCCCTTGCCGCAGGAAATTCCCGAAGGAAATTCACCGGGCGTCTCATTGTGCGCCGGAAGGTGCCGGCGGCGGTGTGGCGGATTGGCTCAGCAACGATTGGATCTCCGACTTGAGCTGATTTTCCATCGCCGGGTTGTAGCCCACGTGCACGTGCTGAACCTTGCCGTCAGCGATCACCACGGTCTGCGGAATGCCCTGCACGCCGTACGCGCCAGCCACCTTGGTCTGTTGATCCATCAGCACGGGCATGGTGTAGCCCTGCTCGTTCCAGAACGCCTGGACTTCCCGCTCGGTCTCGCCCACGTTCACGGCGTAGACCGCCACGGACAGGCCTTCGCGCTTGGCCCAATCATGGATCGCCTGGATGTGCGGCAGCCCCTCGCGGCAGGGAGGGCACCAGGTCGCCCAGAAGTCCAGCACCACCACGCCGGCCTTGACGTCCGCCAGGCGGAAGGGCTGGCCCTGGAGCGTCGGAAGCTCGATGGGAGGAACCGGCTGATTTTCCAGCGGGTGAGCCTGCCGGCCGCCGCCACCACCGCCGCCGCCTGACATCAGCGCCGCAAGCGAATTCACGGCCTGCGAGCCTTGGGTATCGAAGGCGAAAAGGGCATCGTCCAGCGGCTCATTGTGCTT
>DASVCG010000359.1:0-4347 GCA_036381755.1 Phycisphaeraceae bacterium
GGAGCTGGCTGACACGCCCATCCACCGCAAGCGTCTGGTCGAGATATACCGGCAATTCCGCCCGTCGCTGGTGCTGGCGCACGACGCCCGGGACTACCACGCCGATCACCGCGCAGCATCCGCGCTGGCGGAGTCGGCCACATGGATGGTCGCCTCGAACGGCCACCGCACGAGCAACGCCCCGCTGGCTGCGCCGCCCGCCCTGTGGTGGATCGACACGGTCATGATGCAAGAGTTCGAGCCGGGCTTCTACATCGACGTCAGCCCTTACATGGAGCTGAAGAAGCGGATGCTCGCCTGCCACAAGAGCCAGCTTCGGCGAAAGGACGAGAAAGGGTTCGGCTCGCTGGAGGCGGTGCTGGTCCAGCAATGCACCACGCGCGGCGCACAGGCCGGCGTCGCGGCGGCGGAGGCGTTCCGCAGCCACCCCGCCTGGAAGCGGGCCCGTGCCTGGTGACCCACGGCAAGCGGAGCCTCGAGGAGGCGTCACGCGCCGGCTCATGGGCGAAACGGGGAATCCGAAACGGGATCGACCATGCTCAAGGCGGGAACGTTTTTTCATCATCGTCGGCTGATCGCGCCCCCTCCGGAACAAGGCGGGCCCCATCCATCCTCCTTTCTTCGCCGCATTGCAATTGCGGTTCTCCTGGTTATTGCGATGCTGAGTCCGGGCCGGCCCGCGACGCTACGGGCCGCAGACCTGCCGCCGCTGGGGCTGTGGGTCTGGGGCCACAACGGCGATGACACAACGGACCAGCAGGAACTCATCAGCTTCGCGCAGACCAACAACATCAGCCGGCTTCTGGTGTCCATCAACACCGTGTCCGACGGGCAGGGCGGCTACGAGCTGACCTACCCGGACCAGACCAGGAGCCTGCTGGAATACGCCGCCGACGCCGGCATCAAGGTCGAGGCGCTGTTCAGCGGCACCAGCATCAACGCCACGAACCGCGCCAACCACCTGGCCAGGATCGAGGCCATCCGCCGATTCAACTGCTCGGTGCCGGCCAGTCACCGCTTCGTCGGGGTGCACTTTGATCTTGAGCCGTGGACGACCCCGGAGTGGAACACCGACCGCGAAGCGGTGGCGCTGGACCTGGTCACCTTCTACGCCGACGCCCGCGACATGCTCCAAACCTGGGCGCCCGATCTCACCCTCGCCGCCGACATCCCGTTCTGGTTCCCCACCACGAGCGATGTGACCATCACCTTCAACGGCCAGACGAAGAACGTGCACAAGCACATCCAGGACCAGGTCGATTACGTCGGCGTCATGTCCTACCGCCGCTATGCCCAGGGGAGCGGCTCCATCACCGAGCTGATCGAGCCGGAGATCGATTACGCGGCCACGATCAGCCGGCAGGTGTACGCCGGGGTGTCAACCAGCAAGAACTCCGACCCCGCAACCATCTCGTTCTACGGCATCCCTTCCGACATCTTCTGGCAGGAGCTGCGCGCGGTGGGCGATGCCTACGCCGCGAACGGGGCGTTCAGCGGGGTGCTGATCCAATCATACGACCACATGCGCGACTACCTCAACGATAACCCGCCATACGTGGTCGATGACTTCGAGCGCTACACCAACAACCAGGTTCTGGCTGACAGCGCCAGCTCCACGCCGTGGATGCGATTCGGTACAGCGGTCGCCGGCAACCTGATCGCAACGACCGACCCCTCCCGCGTCATCGATGGCGACGTGAGCGCGACCATCGCCCTCAACTGGTCTGAAGGCAACACTGCCAGCATCCGCCGCAACTTTGAAACGCCGGTCGACCTCTCCGATTACCTCACCGTCACCGTTGATATCCGCTCGCTCAACACGGAAACCGACACCACCGTCCGCCTGTCGATCGGCGACGGCACGACGACCTTCACCACGGCTTTGGCCAATGCCCTGAGCCTGACGGGCCAGACGCAGCAGCTCGAATTCGTGCTCAGCAGCGATGAGATGATCCGCACCTCCGGCAGCGGGTCGTTCGCCCAGGTGCTGGCCAACGTCCGATCGCTGGGGTTCCGCTTCGATAACAGCTCCGGCCAAGGCACCGAAACGATCAATCTCGACAACGTGAAATGGGCTACCCACATGCCCGAGCCCGCGGCGTCCGGCCTGATGACCGTTCTGGGGCCCGTTGCGCTGATGCACCGACGCCGACGAACACTCCCGTGAACCGAGCCGCTTTGAGAACTCAGCAGCCCCAGGCAAAAGCCCGGCATCCATGAATGGCCAAAAGCCCCATGAGCCCAACAGCGAAGAGCCAACATGACGCAAGCACATGGCATCCTGTTGCAAAGCGTTCTCGCAGGTTTGCGGCATTCCTTTGTTTCACCTTCACATCATCATGAAAGGAGGATCAGCATGCTTTATCGCCTGACGGTGCGTGCTCTCATTCTTGGAGGGATGCTGGCCGTGGCTCCGGCCGCATCCGCGGACACCATCGCCCTGTGGAATTTCGACGACGGCGCTTTGCCGCAAACCGATGTCGCGGGCAGCGAGCTGGCCGATGTGGGGACAGGCAGCGTCAGTTGGACCGCCACCAGCCTGGGCACGCCCGTCGGCAACGGCACGGCCCACAGTTGGAGCCTCCGCGAGTTTGACACGACGGGCGCCACCCCCAAAGGCATCGATTTCACCGTCGGCACGGTCGGCCGTCAGGATATCGTCCTGAGCTTCTCAATGAACGCCGGCTCCACCTCGCCGCAGACCTTCAGCATTCAATGGGCCACCTCGGCCGGCGGGCCGTTCACCCAGATCGACCAGATCACGCTTCTGCAAACCGCTTTTGTTAGCACCACGTTCAACCCCGACCTGTTTTACAGCTTCGACCTGAGCGCGGTCACGGCGCTGAACGACGCCCCCACAGCGGTGTTCCGCATCATCCAGGCTGAACCCGCAACGAACAACCTGGGCTCGGTCCGCCTTGATGAGGTGCACGTCGAGGGCAGCCCCCTCCCCGAGCCCGCTTCGTCGTTGCTGATGGCGCTGGGAGCGGTTGCGGTCGTGACACGCCAACGGCGAGCGCATCGGTGAATGGAATCGCCCGATCCCCAGGCGGCCACAGCCGAAAAGCCCTGGCCGCTCTTGGCCTTCCTTGCCGGTGATCTTACGCCGACGGGCTGCCCCCACCGGCATCGGCGACGGCAAGGCACAGGCGACACGTGCGGGTCCGGATCGAAGGGCGACCAGAAAGCGAGGCTGGCATGTGGCACGACAAGACAAATCCCCGACGGGTGAGGAGGCGTAACATGCACCGCGTGCTTGCAGAAGGGCGAATCTTTCCGCATCGCCGCAAGCGTCGGCAGGGCTTTACCCTCATTGAGCTGATGGTGGTGATATCGATCATTGCTTTGTTGATCTCCATACTGCTGCCGGCGTTGCAATCCGCCAGGCGCAACGCCCGCACGGTGTACTGCGCGTCTAACAGCCGCCAGATCGGGGCGGCGATGCGGATGTACGCGGATGACCACCGCGGTTACCTCCCGCCTTTCGCGTACGACACCACCACGGTATCGGCCAACGAGAAATGGTGGACGCGACTCCTGGCGGACGGCCAGTACCTGCCCGACGGCCAGCGCCGGCCGATGGATCCGGCTTTCGGCCCCTACTTCGTGGACGGCGTCTGGCGGTGCCCGGAAGTGAACGACGACCAGGCGATGCAGAATACCGCGACGCCCGCTTTGTCCGGGCGCGGCGGGGGGTACGGCCCCAACGCCAGCCGCGTCTGCGTCGCCCTCAACGTGAACAACCCCCTGCTCGGCGCCAGGGGCCCCTTGCGCTTGGACGACATCCGCCGTCCGACGCAGATCTGGCTGGTGGGCGACGTGGGCCGGCCGGGCATCGGCTCCACCTGGTCTTACTTCTTCGTCAACGCCACCAAGCCCCCGTTCGACCGCGTCAACGCCCTGCCCGGCAGCTTCCAGCCGTGGTTGCGCCACGGCGAAATCTGCAACGCCACGTTCATCGACAATCACGTGGCGCCGCTGAACGCCCAGCAGCTTGACACCAACGAAGGCGATATATTCGCCCTGATAAGCAAGTGACTCTATCAGCCGATTGCTGCCCCTGATACCCATGAGGTGAATCATGCCCAAACGTCCGTCTCCGGCATCCGTGGCCTGCGCATTGGGGTTATCGACCGTCACGACAGCCCACGCCGGCGAGCACCGCTTGGCCGTCATCCCCCAGCCTCAGGAAGTGATGATCGGCGAGGGGGTGGTGTCGCTCCGCGGCAGGCGGGTGCGGCTCGTCGATGACCAGGGGCGGACGCTCACCAGCGGCGCAGCGAGCATCCTGTCCCGCTGGCTTCAGGCCGATCACGGCATCGCCACGGTGGCCGAGCCGGCTCCCCC
>DASVCG010000360.1:0-4765 GCA_036381755.1 Phycisphaeraceae bacterium
GGTGCGGGACGGCCGTGTTCACCTGCTCAACGACCCGCTGATCCTCCTGCCCAGCACGAACCTGGCGCGCATCGCGGCGGCCATGACCAAGGCGATCCATCCGGATCTGGCTTCGGAAGTGGACCGCATCATGGCTGAGCACGAGGAGGCGATGGGCAGCCGGGCGGCTTCATCATCGCCAGCGTCGCCAGAGGCGGCGGATCACAGCGGAGAGCGAGCGTCGCAGCCATGACGAGCGCGCCTGGTGAATCACGTGTGCCGCCGCGTCGGGCCGGCCGGGTTGCCGGGGCGATGCTGGTATTGGTGGCGCTGGTGCTGCTGGCCGCGGGCGCGCGAATGCTGGTGGGCTGGTCCGCCTGGGGCTGGCCGCAGGGCGAACTGGCGGGGCTGGTGATCCGCTCCCGCGGGTTTTTGGTGGCCATCGCCGCGGTGGTGGGCGCAGCACTGGCGCTGAGCGGGGTGTCGCTCCAGGCGCTCTTGCGCAACTCGCTGGCGGAGCCTTACATCCTGGGCCTGTCCACCGGCGCCGCGGTGGGGCTGATGGCCCAGGCGCTGGCGCAGCGCTACTGGCACGTGAGCCTCGGGGCTGGGCACGTGGGCGCCGCGGCGGGCGCTGCGGCGTCGATGCTCGTCGTCTTTAGCGCCAGCCGACGCCACGGCGTGCTGGACCCCCTGGGTTTGCTGCTCACGGGCGTGGTGCTCAGCTCCATCAACGGGGCGATGATCCTGCTGCTCAACTACATCGTCGGCCCCGGCGGCATCCGCGACAACCTGGCCCAGTGGATGATGGGCTACCTCAACGAAGGCGTCCGCACCTCCACGCTGATCGTGGTGGCGGTCGTCACGGTGGCGGGTCTGGCGGGGCTGCTGGCCGCGGTGCCGGCGATCGACATCGCCACGCTCTCGGAGACTGAGGCCCGGAGCCTGGGCATCCACCTGCCCCGGCTGCGCGTGCTGCTGTTCCTGACCGCCAGCCTGCTGACCGCGGGGGCGGTCCTCCTGGCGGGGCCCATCGCCTTCGTGGGCCTCATCGGCCCGCACATCGCCCGGTTGCTGGTGGGGCCGAGCCACCTGCTGCTGCTGCCCGCTGCGGCCCTGGCCGGCGCTGCGGTCGTCCTGACCGCGGACCTCATCAGCGCCACCCTCGCCTCGCTCTGGCCCGGCATGGGCGTCCTGCCGGTGGGCATCTTCACCGCTCTGGTGGGCGGGCCGGCGTTCCTGTGGCTGCTCCATCCCCACCTGGGCCGGGGACATACTGATTGGTGATTGCTGATTGAGGCTGCGCCCCCGTTGGGGGGCGGGCTATTTTGTCCGCGCCTGCCCCTTCCGGAGGCTGCCCCCTACCGCCTGCCCTCTGCCGTCTATGAGGTTTGCATTGGGTCGTGGGTTGGCGACAATGCCCGCTTGGGGCATTCGGTCCTGTAGCGTGGGCCGGTTTTCGACGTTCGCCCCGACAGCCCGCAGCGCGACGCACCCATGCCCCAGACCGCTTACCATTCTTCCTCCACGGCATCCGCGGATGCTGAGCTGATCGCCCCCGCAGTTGAGCCGCCTGCGCTGGGTCATCCGTCGGCCGGCCGTAACGGCTGGCTGACCGCGTTGAGCCTGGCGCTGGTGCTCCTAGCGTGCCTGCCGCCGATGCTGGTGGACCTGGCCAAGCGGGACTCGACCCACACGATGGAGAACATCGCGCTGCTCTCGGCCCAGGAGACGTGGCTGAGGCAGCAGGGCTATTACGACTTGCCCGCGGACCCCAACGCGTGGGTGATGCCCACGCGCAACGGCTCGCCACGGGTCACCAAGCCGCCGATGCTGGTCTGGCTGGATCTACTCGCCTGGCGGGATCTGGACCCCTACACCGCCTCAGCGGACCTCGTGACCTACCGCGCCCGCCTGGTGGCGGTGGGCATGGCGCTGATCCTCATCGCGAGCACGTTCTGGGCGGGCCTGACGCTGGCGGACCGTCGGTTGGCGGTGCTGGCGGCGCTGGCCGCGGGGTCGATGTGGTTCCTCCAGCGGCAGGGGCGCACCGCGTCGTACGACATCCACCTGGCGGCGTGGTCGTCGCTGGCGATGGCCGGGGGGCTGTGGGCGATGCAGCCGCTGAGGCCCGCGTCAGCGGTCGCGTCGGTCGTGGGCTGGTGGGTCGCCTCCGCGGCGCTGGCCGCGGCGTGGCTGAGCAAAGGCCCGCTGGCGCTGGCGGTGACGGTCGTCCCCCTGGGAGCGGTGATCGCGGTGGTGCGCGACCGCTGGCGGCAGAACCTGCTCGGCCTGGCGGTCATGCTCGCCAACGCGGCGCTCCTGGTGGGCTTCTGGTACCTCTACGCCTTCCTGGACGTGGGCCGGGCGCTGGATGTCTGGGCGCGCGAGTTCCGCGCCAAGCGCGAGGAGTTCCAGGTGCCCTGGTATTACCTGGGCCTGCTGGGCCTGATCCTGCCCTGGAGCCTCTGGCTCGTCGGCGGGCTGTGCCTGCCGTTCCTCCGCGCCCAGGGCCGGCTCCGCTCCAGGCTGCTGGTGCCCTGGGCGTGGTTCGTCACCATCTTCGTCCTTTTCTCCATCCCCGGCGCCAAACAGCAGCGGTACATCCTGCCCATCGTCCCCGCTGCGGCGCTCCTGGTGGCGCAGCTATGGCATTACCATCACCATTTGGCGCTGCGGGGTCTGCATGACCCGGGCGTGAACCTCCTGCGCGTGCCGCACTGGATCATGATGGCGGTGTTCTCGCTGGGGATCGGCTTGCTTTTGCTGCTCCAGGACGACCTGGTCCGCTGGGGCTGGCTCGATACGCAGCCGGTGGGTCCGATTAGCGCCTGGCCGGTCCTGATCGCCTGGCCGGTCCTGATCGCGCTGACAGCACTGGGCGCGTGGTGGCATTTCCAGTGGAAGCCGATGCGCGCAGCACTGGCCACCGCAGCCTGGACGCTTGTCGCCTCGACGCTACTCTGGCACGGCTACGCCCAGGCTGAATCGGGCAAACACCCCATCCGCCCCGAGGGTGAGCGGGTCGCGCAGATCGTGGGCGCCGATCCGGTCTACTACTTCAAGATCCCGCCCAACGACCTGCTGGTGAACGAGGAGTTCCTTTTCTACGCCCGGCGGATCGTGCCCGCGATCCACCCCAACCAGCTCGATGCGTGGATGAGCCAGCTCCAGGGACGCACCTACCTCATCGCCCGTGCGGACGAGGCCCACGACGCCCCCCTGCGCCAGCACGGGTGGGAGCCCGTCGCCCAGTTCCTCCAGGACCGCGACCTGCCCAACCGCCTGTGGCGATATGACCCGCGGGAAGAAAAAAACGCCGGCTCGTGAGGGAACAGCCGGCGGACCTGCCCCCCTACTTCAAGATCACGGCTACAAGACAGCCATTTCCGGTTGCTTTTTTGCCCTTTCCAGTTGCTGACCGCCCGTCGCTGCGGCGGGTCGCTTCTTCAAATCGCTTCTTCAAATGGGCCACCGACCCCCCCATTTTTCTCTTGACACCCCACCGTGTTAGGTGGAAGATAGGTGCTAACTAAACCCGTACACCTCTAAGGAGGGAGCGGCCATGATCAGCGTGCATCTGATCCAGCGGGCTTTTGAGTTGCAGGACACGGAGCGGCTTCTACGGCTGGTCAACCAGAACGGCCTGGAGCTGCCGTTGCCGCTTCAGATTCGCCTCTTGGCGGGCCCGGTCGCCCCCCTTGCCCTGGCGTTAAGTCGATTGATGGACCTGACCTATGGCCACACGCCGCTGGGCCGCGACATGGCGGCGGCGATCCTGGCGCATCAGCAGGCCGACGGGGCGTTTGAGGCCGGAGGCGAGCCCGACCCGCTGGCCACCGCAGCAGCGGCAGCGGCGATGGGCCGGCTGATGCGGGAGTCCGCGGTGCCCTGGCCGGAATTGGTCGCAGCACGTCAGCGAGCCCTGGCTGCGCTAGGCGAACTCCAGGGCGATGACAGCCTGTTTTGCTGCCCGCACGACCGCACCCAGGCTGACCGCGCCCTGATCGGGGCGTTCATCCTCGTCCTGCTGGGCGACGATGCCGACTTCCGCCAGGCTGTGCGCTACGCCGACCTGCTGACCTGGTTCGACGAGCATGCCCGCCGACTGGAGCCGGCCACGCACAAGCTGTACCGCCTGGCGAGCCTGGGCCGCGCCGCCCGCAACGCTCACCAGCCCGCCGCCGCGGCATAAAAGACAGGGGGCAGCCCCCGGAAGGGGCAGACGGCAGAGGGCAGGCGCGGACAGACCGCGGAGGCGCCAAGGCTCAGAGAAGGACACAAAGAAGGCAAGCAAGGTTGTTCAGCGGCTCGGCGCTGGGCCTGGACGCCCCAGCTTCTCCAATTTACCGCGCGATGTTATCGCACGATGCGGGCGCTGCCGCCCTTGGCGACGTGCTCCAGCTCCTTGAGGGTGATCTGGGAGGTGTCGCCGCGGGTGGTTTGGAGCAGTGCGCCGTGGGCGGTGCCGAAGTTCACCGCGGTTTGCGGGTCCTTGCCGGTGAGGAAGGCGTAGGCGAAGCCGCTGGCGAAGCCGTCCCCGCCGCCGACGCGGTCCTCGATGATGAGGCGGTCGAACGTCGGGCCGTGGTAGAACTTGTCCTCCTGGGCCCAGTAGAGGATGGCGGACCAGTTGTTTTCGCTGGCGGAGATCACCTCGCGCAGCGTGGTGCCGATGACCTTGAGGTTGGGGTAATCCTTGGCCACGCGGCGGACCATCTTCTTGTAGCTCTCGATGGGCAGCTGTTTGAGGTTTTCGTCGGCGCCTTCGACCTGGTAGCCCAGC
>DASVCG010000361.1:0-21393 GCA_036381755.1 Phycisphaeraceae bacterium
GGGATGACGGGGAAGTCCTTGACGCGCTGGAACCTGCCGGCCTCGAAGAGGGCCTGGGCCTTCTTGAGGTTGATGATGTGCAGGTAGTCCGCGTCACGGCGGGAGGCGCCGGCCTCAAAGGGGGCGTTGCCCTTCTCGATCCCGCCGGTGGCCAGCTCCGTGTTGAACGAGTTGCCGAAGATCCACCCCTCGCTGACGAGCTTGCCCGCGTCGAACAGGTCCTGCCAGTAAGGCGGCAGCTCCAGCGCGAAGGAGCGGTCCGGGTCGATCCGCCCTTTCTGGCGGTCGAACTTCCACAGCGTGACCATGCCGCGGTAGGCGGCGTTGTACTCCTTGATCGGGGCGTAGCTCCAGCCCAGCGGGGAGGCGTACTGCCCGCCCTCGATCACGTACTCGGTGTTGGGCGTGACCATCGCCCCGCCGTGGTCGTTGAGCGCGACAGGGTTCTTGACGATCTGCTTGGTCTCAAAGTCGCGCAGGTCGATGACAGCGATGCGGGCGTTGGCCTTGTCGTTGATGAAGAGCCACTGGCCGTCGTAGTCGCCCGCGGTCTCGCTCAGGGCGGGGTGGTGGGTGTCGCCCCAGCGCACCGCCTTGCCGTCGATGTCGCCCCCGGCCAGGATCTCCTCGCTCGTGCCATAGCCCCAGCCCTGCCAGGGTTCGGGGGTGAACACCGCGATGGAGCGCAGCAGCCGCATGGAGGGCAGGCCGACGACGAACACCTGCCCCGCGTGCCCGCCGGAGGCGAACATGAGGTACTCATCGTGTCGGCCGCTGGGGGTGTAGGTTTTCAAGGCCGCGGCGATGTCGTCGGGCGTGAGCTGACGCTGCGCCGCGATCTGGGAGGCGCTTTCCGCCCCGCCCGAGCCTCCTGCGGGCGGCGCTTGAGCGGAGCCGCCGCCTTGCCCGCACCCCACTGCCCAGACCGCCATCCCCGTCGCCACCAGCGCCATTGCCATCCGTTGATGCCGTTTCATGGGATCGATCCTTTCTGGAGGCCGGCCTCGGCGTAGCCCTGCCCGAGGTTCTTTTGCCCTTTTGCCGTGCCTCATTCCCTGAAACTGAAGATATCTGGATTAAACTATATGTCAACCTCTATATCTATTTATCTGTTATTTGTGGATAAGGGGTTAGTTGTTTTTAAAGACGTTTCGTCAAATGGTTTGTGATCATTCGCCCCGCGAGGCTCCAGTGAGGGATGTAGCGGTTAGACATCCTGATTTGAAGAAATGATGGGGTTGATGGGTGTGCCGCGGGCTTGCTGGACGCGTCGGAGGCGGCGCATGGGTCGGCGTGAGGGGTCGCTAGCGGGCGCGTTGCGGTGTGCCAGGGGTGCTTATCGTCGCTTCATCGGCTTCTTGCCGTGACTTGTCGTGACGCCCTCAGCCCATGCAGCGGACTCTTTGCCGAGCCGTGCTTCGCCGCTCGTTTCATCCGCGCCCAAGCATTCGGCCCCCTTTGCAGCAGGCAGAGTCGGCCGCCAGAGCAACAACAAAATCCGCACCTATCGAAAGCGACAGCACGGTTCGCCCGCCTCAGCGTCGCCTACGGCCTGGGCTGCGCGATGGTCGATAGGTTGTGAAAGATGCCGCTGTCCGCAGCGGGGGCAGGCAGCGCGCTGGGCGGTGATACCTTGACGCTGCTGGAAGCGGTCGATACCGTCGAAGCCTTATGAAAAGGCTGGATCGGTGACGGTCCCTTTCCTTGAGGAGCCAAGCCATGAAGCGATGCCATGCAGGGATGCAGCGGTGGATGCGGATGTCGCTCGTGCTGGGCGTGATCGCAGCGGGAGCTTGCGCCGCGGTGGCACAGGAGGTGCCCTTCGAGGGCGTGGTGGTCGAGGACAAGGTGTCCGTGCGGGCCGGGGCCGGACGCGCCTACTACGTGGTGGGCGAGCTGAGCCGCGGCGAGAAGGTCCAGGTCAACGAAGTGATCTTTGGCTGGAACAAGATCGACGCCCCCGCGGGCGTGTTCAGCTACATCTCCAAGGCATTCGTGGACGCCCAGGGCGACGGCAAGACCGGCGTGGTGAACACTGATCGCACCGAGGTTTACGCCGCCAGCGTCAAGGGGCCGGGGGAAAGCTACCTGGGCCAGGTGTTCCTCAACCGGGGCGACACGGTGCGGATCGTGGGCGAGGATGGCAGCTATTACCGGATCATGCCGCCGGCCCGAGCGTACGTGTTCCTGCCGCCCGGCTCGGTCCGCCGCGCCTCAGCGCTTCAGGAACAGCAGGCGGACGAGTCGGAAGCACCATCGGCGGCGCCTGAGCCTGCCGCAGCGGCGCAGGAGCCGGCCGAATCCCCAGCGGTAGCCGCTGAGCCGGAGCCCGCCCCAGAAGCCCCCGCGCCCGCCGCAGTGGAGCCGGTCACCGCAGCAGCGGCTCCGCCAGACGCTGCTCAGGCCGCTGTTTTGCCCGACCTGGTGCCCAGTGAGGCGTCCGAGCAGACCGCTTCGCCTCAGGAAGCGCAAGCCCAGGCGCAGCCGCCGGCCACGCAGCCCGTCGAAGCGGCCCAGGCTGCGGATGGGTCCCCAACGATCTCCACGCCTGCGATATCCGAGGCGCTGCGGGCGGTGGAGCTTGAGAACCTGCCGCTGTTCCTCAAGCCCCTGGAGGAGCAGCCCATCGACCAGATGATCGCCCAGTACGAAGCGGTGGCCGCGGAGGCTCAGTTGTCGCGGTTCGATCAGCGGATCGTGGAGCAGCGGCTGGCGGCGTTGCGGCGCAACCGCGAGCTGGCTCAGATGTTGCGCCAGATCGCCCAGGCCCGCCAGGAGGTTGAGCAGGCCCAGCAGCAGGAGGCCGCCCAGGCCCAGCGTCGCGCCCAGGAGCCGGTGCGGTATGACGTGATCGGCAAGCTGCTGGCCAGCAGCCTCTACGACGGCCAGAACCTGCCGCGCATGTACCGCCTGGTCGATCCAGCTACAGGCCGCACGCTGGGGTACGTTCAGCCCGGCGGGCCGCTGAGCACTCGTGCAGCGCTGGGCCAGTTGGTGGGCATCGTCGGCAAAGCCAGCTACGACTCAGCCCTCAAGCTCCGCGTATTCCAGATCGAGCGCATCGACGTGCTCGACGCGGATGCATCAACGCCGGCCCCGCAGCAGCCGTGAGGTGAAAATAGACGCCTCGATATCCGCCCTCCCTGGTGGGGAGGGCTTTTTTATTGATGTGCCTCTAATTTTTGATGCAGCTCCAGCCGCGCCCCCGTTGGGGGCGGGCTATTTGAATCTCTAGAACCTCAATTAGAACCTCAATCCCCTATTTCTAGTCCCCAATCCTGGAGCTTCTTTAACCCCCGATCCCGGAGCTTCTTTTTAAGACGTATTAGACGTAGCCGTGGGGTTCGATGGAGTGCACCAGGATGCTGGTGTCATGCTGTTTGTTTTTGCCGATGTACCGCAGTCCGGGGCGCTTATAGCTGAAGATGCACACCCGCCGATCCTGATCCGAGCGGTTGGGCTCGGAGGCGTGCAGGAGCAGGCTGTGGAACAGGAGCGTGTCGCCTCGCTGGAGGGGCACGTAATAGGTTTGGGCTTGGAGCTGTGGGTCCAGGTCGATCTGGAGCTCCTCGCCGTAGTGCTGCATCTCGCGCAGGTGGGTGCGGGGGATGACCTGGAGGCAGCCGTTCTCGGGGCTTGCGTCATCCAGGGCGATCATGGCTGAGATCAGGTCCATCGGGTTCCAGGGCCAGTAGACCGAGTCCTGGTGCCAGGGTTTTTGTCGGCCGACGCGTGCCGGCTTCATCATGATCACGTCGCGGTAGAGCTCGATCGTCGGACCCATGACGGCGTGGAGCATGTCGATGATGCGCGGGTGCCGCATCAGGCGGTCGAACGGCCTGGAATGATCCACGATCCCGCCCAGCTTGCGGAATGCGGGCTTGCTGCGGTTGGGGTCCTGCACCGGCTCAAGCTGAAATCCTTCTCTCACGCGGGGCAGCGACGCGTGCTGGGCCACCATGCGGTCGATCTCGCGGTCCAGCTCAGCCAGGTCCGCTTCATCCAGCACGCGGGGCAGGACGAGGAACCCTTCCCGCCGAAAGAAAGCGACCTGCTCCTCGCGGTCCTCGGGCATCGGCTGCGTCCAGACGTGTGCTGCGGGCTGAACGACGACGCGTTCCTGCGCGGCCGGCTGGGCTGAGGGGCTCGCTTGCGTCGGCGTGGGGGAAGCTTGCATGATCCGCTCCTTCATGGTGGGGCTGGCAAAATGGGATTCCTATCGCAAACCATTGTCATCATCGCGACAAGCGGGGCGGCAGGCCATAGTCAAAGGCTAGAAATACATGTTAAAATCCGACGCCAAGTGGCATGGTCATCGACTGGCGCAACACGCAGGTACGGCTGAACGTGGGTGGGCGGGTCCGCTGCGATCCGGGCTGGGAGCTGCCGCCGGCGTGGTCGCAGCGGCTAAGCGATTTTGACTTGTGGTTCGTCTGGGCCGGCAGGGGGCTGATGCAGCTTCATCACCAGCGGGTTGCCCTAGGCCCGGGTGTGGGCTTTTGGATGCGGCCCGGGGGCCTCTATCTGGGCCAGCAATCGCCCACGGACCGCCTGGGCGTTTCCTTTATTCACTTCGATCTGCTTGATGATCGGGGTCAGCCGATCGCGCTGGGCGACGACGATGCTGTGCCGGAGGTCTACGACGTGCCCGACGTGGGCTACGTGGACACGGTGATGCGCCGCATTTTGCACCTGATGCACCTGCGGGAGATCGGCCCCGCCGCGGCGAGGGAGCGATCCGACCAGGCCGCTGGGGTGCTGATGAAGGGCCTGCTGATGGACCTGGTGGCCTGGTCGACGCGCCAGGCGGAGGCTGGCGGCAGTGGTCCCCTGGCAAGTGACCGCCGGGCGATCCTCGCCCTGGCGTCAAGGTTAAGCGAAGACCCCGCTGCAGCGCCCAACGTCGCCCAACTGGCTGGCGAGGCCGGCTACAGCCCGGACCATTTCACGCGGCTGTTCCGTGCGGTGCTGGGGCAAACGCCCAAGGATTACATCGTCACCGCCCGCCTCAGCCGCGCCAAGCAGTGGCTGATCGAGTCCGACCGAACCATCAGCCAGATCGCCGCTGCCCTGGGCTACCCCGATGCGTTCACCTTCTCAGCCCAGTTCAAGAAAAAGACGGGCCTGAGCCCCAGGGCCTACCGCCAGCGGGCGCACCTGCGGGGGGAGGGGTGATCCGGGGTGGGCGATGAGCGATTGGCGGTCGCCTGTTCACCGTCCCAGGAACAGGCCGCGGCTGGTTTCCAGCACCGCCAGCAGGACCAGGACCGTGGCGCTTTGGGCCGCGGCGATCATCGCCTGCCAGTGGTCGAGGAAGCCCAGCATCACGCCGCCGAGCCCCGTCGCCAGCGTGCACAGCCAGATGACCACGACGGCCCGTCGGCGGGTGAGGCCGCCGGCGACCAGGCGGTGGGAGAAATGGCTCTGATCGCCGCGGAACGGGCTGCGCCCCTGCGCCAGGCGGATCACCACGACGCTGACGAAGTCGTACAGCGGCACGGCCATGACCATCAGCGGCATCAGCGCGCCGTACCAGTGGCCCGGCACGCGCAGCACGATGTCCGGGTCCCCCTCGGGCGCAAAGTAGGTCGTGCGGATGGAGATCACCGCCAGGAGCAGTCCCACCACCAGCGACCCGCCGTCGCCCATGAACAGCTTGGCGGGGGGGAAGTTGAAGACCAGGAACCCCACCAGCGCGCCCAGGAGCAGTGCTGTCAGCGCCGCGACGAACCATTGCCCCGCCAGGAGCGTTGCTGCCAGGTACAGCCCGGCGATGATCGCCGCCACCCCGCCGGCCAGCCCGTCCATGTTGTCCAGGAAGTTGAACGCGTTGATGATCACCACGATCCACAGCAGGCTCAGCACGAGCGTCAGCACTTGACCCCACGCCCCCTGGTGGGCCAGGAACTCCAGCACGCGCATGTCGCACAGCGTCACCAGCCCCAGCGCGATCAGCAACTGGCCGGCGAGCTTGACGTAGGGGCCCAGCGGTCGGCGGTCGTCCCATAGGCCCAAAAGGTGCAGCAGCCCCATCGCGCTGAGCACCCCGCCGCCCATCGAGGAGCTGCTCTTGAGCCCGTCCAGGTGCACCCCCACCGCGGGCAGCCATTGATGCCACCACGCCGGCGACAGCAGCCACACGCTCAAAAGCGCTGCGGTCATGGGCATCGCCACAGCGATGAAGATGGCGATGCCCCCCGTGTTGGGCACCGCCCGCTCGTGACGCTTGTGCGCTTCGCCGCCGATGGGGTCGATCCAGCCCCAGCGATACCCCGAGCCCACCAGCAGCGCCCCCAGCGGCAGGCTGATCGCCAGCGACACCCCCGCCAGGGCTAGACAGACCCATACCATAAGCCGCTATTGGACCTTCCAGCCGCCTCGCTCGCACATGGATAGAGGGTAGGGGGCAGACGGCAGGGGGCAGCCCCCGGAAGGGGTAGACGGCAGGCGCGGAGAGGCTGGAGGCGGGATGACAAGGTGAGGGGGTGACAAGGTGACCGGAAGCCCCCTCACCTTGCCCCTCCCCCAGAGGGGGAGAGGGGTTTTTTTTTATACAGCCCCGGTCTCGATTGGCGATCCTAGTTTTCTGAATTCCTGCCCTCTGCGCCTGCCCTCTGCCTCCTATCCTTAGTCGATCTCGTTCTCTGACAGCCAGCGCTCCGCGTCGATGGCGGCTTTGCAGCCCATGCCCGCAGCGGTGATGGCCTGGCGGTAGATCGGGTCGGCCACGTCGCCTGCGGCGAAGACCCCCTCAATGTTCGTGTGGGAGCGGAACGGCTGCTTGAGCTTGATGTACCCCTTGTCGTCCAGCTCGATGCCCGAGCCCTTGAGGAACCGCGTCGCCGGCGTGTGGCCGATGGCGATGAACAGCCCCTTGACGTCCAGGCGGGACTCCTGGCCTGTCCGCAGGTTCTTGACCATCACCCCTTCGATGCGCTCGTTGCCGAGGATGTCCGTGACCAGGCTGTCCCAGACCATCTGGCACTTGGGGTTCTCCAGCACGCGCTTCTGCATGATGCGGCTGGCGCGCAGCTCGCCCCGGCGGTGGATGACGTACACCTTGGAGGCGAATTTGGTCAGGTAGCTGGCCTCTTCCATGGCTGAGTCGCCCCCGCCCACCACCGCCAGGGGCTGGTTGCGGAAGATCGGCAGGGCCCCGTCGCACACAGCACAGGCGCTGACGCCGCCGCCCATCCGCGCCAGCCGTGCTTCGTTCTCCAGGCCCAGCCAGTTGGCGGTGGCGCCGGTGGCGATGATGACGCTGTGCGTGCGGATGATCGTGCCGTCGGCGGTGTGCAGCTCGAAGGGGCGTTTCTCGAAGTCGCAGCGGGCGATGTCCTGGCTCACCACCCGCGTGCCGAAGCGCAGGGCCTGCTCCTTGAACTTCTCCATCAACTGCGGGCCGCGGATGCCTTCGGGGAAGCCGGGGTAGTTCTCAACCTCTGTGGTAAGCATGAGTTGCCCGCCGGGCAGGACCAGGTCCGGGTCCTGGCGGGGCTGGCCTTCGTAGACCAGGGGCCCAAGGCTGGCGCGGGCGGCGTAGATGGCAGCGGTCCAGCCCGCGGGGCCGGAGCCGATAATCGTCACCTTCTCAACCGTGCTGGCTTGGTCTTGCTCAGTCATAGGTCCGGGATTGTAGCAACTGACCGCGACGGCACAGCAATGCGGCCCGCAGCAGGCGGCGCAGCCCTTGCTGGCAACCCCCGAGCGTGACGGCCCCGGCTGACGCGGCTATGATGTCCCCCTTACCGCCCCTCCGGGCCGCTCTCGGAGTGCCCCCCGGACTGGATCGCCCCCCGGATCACCCCGGATTAGGCCGTTCCAGCGGTCGGGCGATGCGCCCCCTGGCGGGGCAGGGGCGGGATGGGTATACTACTCGGCTCGATTTGACCGGATCGGCACCCCCGGCGGCCAGACGGCCGGCGGTGCGACGCCCCCGTGGAGGCTGTCATGGCCAAGAAAGAAATCGCCTCGCAGTTCAAAATTCAGGCCCCCGGCGGCCAGGCTACCCCCGCTCCGCCCATCGGACCGGCTTTGGGGCAGCACGGCGTCAACCCCGGCCAGTTCGTTCAACAGTTCAACGAACGCACACGCCAGCTCAACGGCAAGGTCGTCGGCTGCGTCATCACGGTCTACAAGGACCGGACGTTCGACTTCGAGATCAAGAGCCCCCCGGCCGCGGTGCTCCTGAAGGAAGCCGCTGGCACGGACAAAGGCTCCGGCGTGCCCAACAGGGACAAGGTCGGCAAGGTGACCGCGGAGCAGCTCCGCAAAATCGCTGAGGAAAAAGCCAAGGAGCTCACCGGCGGCAGTGTCGAGGCGATGATGCGCACCATCGCGGGCACCGCCCGGTCCATGGGCATCACGGTGGAAGGCTTGGATTGATTGAGCAATTGGGCGATCGAGTTTCTCAATCGCCAATCGCTGAATCGCTAGATAACAGGGCTTACCACGAGCCTGCGAATCGTGGGAGATGAGCCTGATCCGGGCAGGGTTAGGCGAGTCGAAAGGAGTGAATCATGGCCCATCAGGGCAAGCGCTACCGCGCCGACGCGGCCAAGACGCCCGATCGCAAGCAGCCCGTTCCGCTGACGGAGGCGATTCAGCGGGTCAAGGCGTTCAAGCCGCTGAAGTTCGATCAGTCGATCGACATCGTGGTGCAACTGGGGATCGACCCCAAGCAGGCGGATCAGACCGTCCGCGGGGCGGTGTCGCTGCCGCACGGCATCGGCAAGACCAAGCGGGTGATCGCGTTCTGCGGAGAGGACCAGGTGGCCGCGGCCAAGGAGGCCGGGGCGGTGGAGGCCGGCGGAGAGGAATTGATCAAGAAGGTCGAGGGCGGGTGGATGGAGTTCGACGTGGCCGTCGCCAGCCCCGACATGATGCGCCTGGTGGCCCGGCTGGGCAAGGTGCTCGGGCCCAAGGGGCTGATGCCCTCGCCCAAGAGCGGCACGGTGACGCCCAAGGTCGCCGACGCTGTGCGGGAATACGCCGCGGGCAAGGTGGAGTTCCGCAACGACGCAGGCGGCAACGTCCACGCCGTCATCGGCAAGCAGAGCTTCGCCACCGAAAAGCTCCAGGAGAACGCCGAGGCCTTCATCAACCACCTGCTGCGGCTCAAGCCCGCCTCCGCCAAGGGGCAGTACGTCAAGAAGGTGGCGATCAGCGGCACCATGACGCCCGGCGTCCTGGTGGCGGTCTGAGGCGGCCTTGACTGACCAGCAGCGGGCGACGCCTTCGAGCGGCCCGCTCCAAGGATGATTCGCAACCCCAGCCGGAACTCCCAACCCGGAATTCAACCATGAGCAAGCCAGTCAAAAACCTCATCATCGAAGCGTACAGGCAGCGGTTCGATGGCCTGGGCGGCGCGGTGCTGATCGACATCCGCGGGATCAAGTCCAACGACAACAACCGCCTGCGGCACGGCCTGGCCGAGAAGCGCATCAAGGTCACCGTGGTCAAGAACAGCCTCGCCCAGCGGGCCTTCGCCGACACCGACATGGCCCAGATCAACGAGCTGCTGGAAGGCCCCACCGCGCTGGCGTACCCCGTGGATGAGGACGTCAGCGTCGTCGGCGTCGCCCGCGAGCTGATTAGCTGGGCCAAGCAGATGGAGCGGCTGGAGTTCAAGGGTGCCCTCATGGACGGCATCCTCTTCGGCCCCGACCAGATCGAGGCTCTCAGCAAGTACCCCACCAAGGAAGAGGCGCAATCGCAGGTGGTCCAGATCCTGCTCACCCCCGCCCAGAAGCTGGTCGGGTCGATCCTCTCCCCCGGCCGCAAGGTCGCCTCGCTCATCGAGGCCATCCGGGAGAAGCTCGAGCAGGGCCAGACCATCACGAAAAAGGCCGGGTGAGAAAGACACGGGCCGGATCAGGCAGCCGGCGTGGGCGTAGACATAGACGCGGGCCTCGACCGCAGGCGACGATCCACGCCGTTGAGCTAAGGAGCCGGACCTACAGAACACAGACTCGAGTTCCGACTGGCCCTTCGGGGTTAAATCGCGGCACAGGGCGGCGACCTCTCGGGACGAGCATGCGTTTGGTAAAGGATGCGTGTCATGGCGGAAGTAGCAGACGCAATCAAGGAGCTTGGCGACAAGCTGGTGGGCCTCACCCTCAAGGAGGCCGTGGACCTGGGCAACTACCTCAAGGAGACCTACGGCATCGAGCCGGCGGCTGGTGGGGTGGTGATGGCCGCTGCGGCTCCGGGTGCGGGGGCGGCGGAGGCCGCTGAGGAAAAGAGCACCTTCGACGTGGTCCTCAAGTCCGCCGGCGACCAGAAGATCAAGGTCATCAAGGTCGTGCGCGAGGCCACCGGCCTGGGCCTCAAGGAGGCCAAGGACCTGGTCGAGGGCGCGCCCAAGCCCGTCAAGGAAGGCCTGCCCAAGGAGGAGGCCGAGGCGCTGGCTGAGAAAATCAAGGAGGCCGGCGGCGAGGTCGAGCTCAAGTAGCAACGGCAGACATCCATCGACCCTCCAAACCGCTCCCCCCCGAGGGAGCGGTTTTTCTTTGGCGACCGGTCAGCGAACCCCCAGCGGGCCCGCGGCGTGCCTAAGGTTTGTTTCGGTATCTTGTTGGCTAATGCCCGGGCGTGCGGGGCGGGGGTTGGGCCAAGGAGGTGATCTTGCCTCATCAGGCGGTGCAAGCAGGGGCGATGTGGATCTTCGACGGCCATCTGGACGTGGCGATGAACGCGCTGCTGTACGAGCGCGACCAGACGCTGCCGGTGGAGAAGCTGCGCCGGCGCGAGGCCGGTGGGGCGGGGGACGATCGCGGCCGGGCGATGGTGAGCCTGCCGGAGCTGCGCGGGGCGGGCGTGGCGGTCATCGTCGGCACGCTCATCGCCCGCGCCAAGCCCTGGGTCAACCCCGCGCGGAAGATCCTGCGCAACGACCTGGACTATCCCGACGCCTCGATGGCCTACGCCGCGGCGCAGGGCCAGTTGGCCTACTACCGCCTGCTCGAATCGCGCGGGCTGTTGCGGATCATCACCGACGCGGCGTCGCTGGAGGAGCACCTGCGTGCCTGGCAGTCGCCGCGGCGCAGCAGCGAACCGCTGCCGGTGGGCGTGATCCTGCTGATGGAAGGGGCCGACCCGATCGTGGAGCCGCAGCAGGTGCGCGCGTGGTGGTCGCAGGGGCTGCGCGTGCTGGGCTTGGCGCATTTTGGCCACAGCCGATACGCCGCGGGCACCCCGTCACGCGATCCATCCAGCCCGGAGCAGGACGGCTCGCTGACGCTGCTGGGCCTGGAGCTGCTCAAGCACATGCGCGAGCTGCCGATCGCGCTGGACCTGACGCACCTGTCCGACACCAGCTTCTATCAGGCGGTGGACGCCTTCGACGGGCCGGTGTGCGCCAGCCACAGCAATTGCCGGAGCATCGCGCCCGGGCCGCGGCAGCTCAGCGATCGGCAGATCAGGCTCATCGTCGAGCGCGACGGGGTGATCGGCGTAGCGATGCACCACGCCATGATCCGCCAGGGCCAGGGGCTCAAGGCGGCGGACGTGCGGCTTGGCCACGTCGCGGAGCACATCGACCACATCTGCCAACTGGCCGGCTCAGCACGCCACGTGGCGCTGGGGACGGACCTGGATGGCGGGTTCGGTGCTGAGGCCACCCCCGCGGACCTGCAAAGCTACGCCGACCTGCATCAGCTCGCGCCGCTGCTGAGCCAGCGCGGCTTTGACGACGCCGACGTGGCCGCGTTCTTCCACGGCAACTGGCTGCGATTCTTCCGCCGCACGCTTCCGCCGACGCCGATAGCGGCCTCCCTCTAAGCGCTGGCCGGTTGATCCTGGAGCAGCGAACCCGCTTCAAGAGCATATGGGAGCCGACAGGCAGGCAGCGGGCCGCTTGGCAGGATCGGTCGACAGACGGGCACGCTCGCCCTAGGCTAACGCCAAGGAGGATTCTCATGCTCACGCGGCTGTTCACGCACCGCCTGCTTGGGCCCGAGGACCTGGAGCCTTCGGACCCGCGGATGAAGGTGGTGGGCGTGTTCAACCCCGGCGTGGCTGCGGTGGGCCAGGAGGTGGTGATCCTGGTCCGCGTGGTGGAGCAGCCGGTGGAGACCCGCCAGGGGTTTGAGCCTTCGCCCCGCTACGACCCGCAGGAAGGGCTGGTCTTCGACTGGCTGGATGAGCGGGAGCTGGACTTTTACGACCCGCGGGTCTTTCACATCCGCGGCACCGGGTTGGAGCGGCTGCGGTTCGTGTCTTATCTGAAGGTGTTCCGCAGCCGTGACGGCAAGACGTTCGACCCCCGCGACAGCGGGCCGGTGATCATGCCCGAGGGCGTGAATGAGGAGTACGGCATCGAGGATCCGCGCATCACGCGCATCGGGCAGACGTACTACATCACCTACGTGGCGGTGTCGCGTCACGGCGTGTCGACGTGCCTGATGTCCAGCACCGACCTGCAACACTTCAGGCGGCACGGGATCATCTTTTGCCCTGAGAACAAGGACGTGCTGCTGTTTCCCGAGAAGATCGCGGGGGACTACGTGGCGATCCACCGGCCGGTGACGTCGATCCGGTTCCGCCCGCCGCAGATGTGGCTGGCGCGCAGCCCGGATCTGATTCACTGGGGCGGGCACGAGCACCTGCTGGGGGCGCAGAAGGCCTTCGAGAACAGCCGCCTGGGCGGGGGCACGCCGCCGATCAAGACGCCCCACGGCTGGCTGACGCTGTATCACGGCTCGCAGCGTCGCGAGGGCGATCCGGGGCCGGGCGTCTACTCCGCTGGCGCTTTGCTGCTGGACCTGCACCACCCCAAGCGCATCCTCGCCCAGACGCCCGAGCCGGTGATGACGCCGCAGATGGAGTTCGAGCAGAAGGGCTTCGTGCGCGACGTGGTCTTCCCCACGGGGGTCGTCGAGCAGGGCGAGGAGCTGCACGTCTACTACGGCGCCGCGGACGAGAGCGTGGGCGTGGTGGGCTTCGCCCGCGAAGAGCTCCTGTCGGCGATGCTCAAGCGTGTCTGAGGATCAGCGGCTGGGTGAGTCACGAGGCGTGTCGCGATCGGCGCGGGGCGGCTCCACAATCGGCCCGCAGACGCTATCGTAGACGCCTGACGCGCCAGCGGCGCGGGGCCGGGCGCAGAGGCGGCGATGCTCTTTAACTCCTACACATTCATTCTCCTTTTCCTGCCTGTGGTGCTGGCCGGCTACGCGCTGATCGGCCGCCTGGCGGCCCGCCGCACCGCGATGGCCTGGCTCGTCCTGGCCTCGGTGATCTATTACGGCTGGTGGAACCCTCGCTACGTGGGCCTGCTGCTGGCGTCGGTGCTGGCCAACTACGTGACGGGCCTGCTGCTGGGCGCGAGCTGCGCCAGCCGACGCGGGCGGGTCGTGCTGGGGCTGGGCGTTGCCGCCAACCTGGCCCTGCTGGGCTATTACAAGTACGCCAACTTCTTCGTCGACACCGCTAGCGCCCTGGCCGGGACGCACTGGCATCTCGAGCCCATCGTGCTGCCGCTGGCGATCTCGTTCTTCACGTTTCAGCAGATCGCTTATTTGGTGGACGCCTACCGTGGCGAGGCGCGCGAGTATCACCTGATCGATTATGCGTTGTTTGTCACGTTCTTCCCGCAGCTCATCGCAGGGCCGATCGTGCACCACAAGGAGATGCTCCCGCAGTTCACCGAGCCCGGGCCGATCCGCCTGCGGGCCTCGGACCTTTCCGTGGGGGTGACGATTTTCACGATCGGGCTGTGCAAGAAGGTGTTGCTGGCGGATGAGGCCGCGGCTCACGCCTCGCCGGTCTTCGCCGCTGCCGACGCCCTGACGCCGATCTCGACACTGGAGGCGTGGGTGGGCGTGCTGTGCTACGCGATGCAGATCTACTTTGATTTCTCGGGCTATTCCGACATGGCCATCGGCGCAGCACGCCTCTTTGGCATCAAGCTGCCGCTGAACTTCCATTCGCCCTACAAGGCCGCCAGCGTGGCGGAGTTCTGGCGGCGGTGGCATATCACGCTCAGCCGCTTCCTGCGGGACTACCTCTACATCCCACTGGGCGGCAACCGCAAGGGCAAGCTCCGCCGGTACGTCAACCTGATGATCACCATGCTGCTGGGCGGGCTCTGGCACGGCGCGGGCTGGACGTTCGTCGCCTGGGGCGCGCTGCACGGCATATACCTGTGCATCAACCACGGCTGGGCGGCCTGGCTGCGCCGGCGGAGACGAGACCAGCAGCGCCGCGGCACAGCACATCACCTGGCCGCCTGCGGGCTTACGTTCCTGGCGGTCACCGTCGCCTGGGTGTTCTTTCGCGCCCAGACCTGGCAGGGCGCAGCACACCTGCTAGCCGCGATGATTGGTGGCGCTAGCTCGCCCGACGCCCTCGCTGTCATCTCCATCAAAAACGCCCTGCCCCTCCTGGCGGCGATGCTGGCGGTCGTGTGGCTGGCACCCAACACGCAGCAGATCATGGCCGACTACGAGCCAGCTTGGGATTCCTCCCCCCAAACGGGGCGGGTCGAGCCGGGCCCCACCGCGGCGTGGCTCACCTGGCGGCCCACCCCCGCCTGGGCTGTGGGCATCGCGCTGGCCGGGCTGACCGCCCTGGCCCTGCTCACCAAGTACAGCGAGTTCATCTACTACGACTTCTAATAGAGGGCAGGGGGCAGAGGGCAAGGAAAGACAAAGTACAGAGACACAGAGTGGCGGATTTGCCGGGCGGTTGAGATCGGGAAGGGATCGCGCGTGCCGCAGAATTTTAAACGCTATATGCGGGTATGGGCAGGGCTGCTGCTGGGCGGCGCAGCAGTGATGGCAGCGGTCAACGTGCTGGTCGATCCCTACGATGTGTTCGCCGGCTGGGGGCTTGACGCGCTGACGCCTTACCACAACTACGGCTCACGCATCGCCAAGGCCGAGGGGGTTTACCGGGGCGGGGTGGAGGTGCTGATCCTGGGCAGCAGCCGTGCCGAAACCGGCCTGGACCCGCACAGCCCGCTGTGGTCCACAACGCACGTCTACAACGCGGCGCTGACCGGCGCGGAGCTTGAGGAGCTCGGCCACGTCTTCGACTTCGCCGCGGCGCACAACGGCCTGCGGTGCGTGGTGCTGAGTGTCGACTTCATCATGTTCACCCAGGCCAAGCAGCCGCCGAGCGGCTTTGAGCTGTCGCGGTTCAATCCGCAGACGCGCCAGTCCGAGTATCTCCTGGCCAACCTGCTGGGCTGGGGAACGCTCAAAGCGTCGCGGGACGTGCTGAAGGACTATTGGCGAGGCGAGCCGCCCCAGTACACGCCGCTGGGTCATCACCGCGAGGCGTACCCCAACGCGCACCGCCGACTCTTTGAGTCCATCCTCCGCCGCCAGTTCTTCCAGGAGCCCACCACGTACCTGGGCTACCGCTACGCACCCCAGCGGCTGGAGGTGCTCCGCCACATCGCGGGCGTCTGCCGAGAGCGGGGCATCCGCCTGATCGTGCTCATTCCGCCGGTGCACGCGCTGCAACTGGAAGCGATCCGCCTGATGGGCCTGTGGCCGCTGTTCGAGCAGTGGAAGCGCGACCTGACCGCCGCCGTAGATCCGCAGGTGACGCTGTGGGACTTCACCGGCTACCGCGGCCCGATGGCGGAGGCGGTTCCCCCCGCGGACTCGGACCAGCCGATGCGGTGGTACTACGAGTCCAGCCACTTCAAAGCGGACCTGGGCGAGCGGGTGATCGCCCGCGTGCTGGGGCGGGCCGGCACGGAGGACGAGTCCTTCGGCGTCAGGCTCACATCTCAAAACATCGAGGACCATCTGGCGCAGTTGCGCGCCGACCGCCAGCGCTACGCCGACGCGCAGCCGAAGGAGATCGCCTGGATCGAGGCGCTCCACCGCCGATCCATGCAGGAACTGGGGCGGGATTGACCGGCGATCGACCGAATCAGCCGGCGCTGCTTCGCCGCCCGGATATGCGCAGCCGCAGATGTTAGTCAGCGATCAATCCCGCTTGCGCCGCAGGCACATCAGCAGGCCGGCGCTCATCAGCAGCAGGCTCGCCGGCTCGGGGATCGGCGAGAGCAAGAACGCCCGTTCCTGCCCGTTGAACAGGCCCCAGCCGACGATCTGCCCCAGGTCGTTGATCGCATTGGCGTGCAGCAGATGCCAGCCCGAGTCAGCGGGGATCAGCGTGTTCAGGTCGATCATCTGGCCGTCCATGTAGATGAAGGCGACCGAGCTCTGCGGCATGCCGACTCCGGCAATGCCGACGATGACGCCGTGGTTGTTGATGTCGTAGGCCGCGGTTCTCCACCCGTTCAGATCGCCCAGGCTGGTCATCGTCCCGTTCTCATACTTGAAGGCGACGGACGTGTTACCTGAGCCGACGGCTTCGCCCACGATCACCCCAGCGTCGTTGATCGCGTAGACGTTGGCGGCGTAGTAGCCGGGCAGGATGCCGATATCAGTCATCGCTCCGTTTTCATAGAGGAACGCCGGCGAGCGAAACGGGATCGCACTGGCATCGAAGCTGCCGGTAATCTGTCCGCTGGCGTTGATGCCGTAGGCGTAGGAATTGACGTTGGCGGGCACGTCGTCACTGTCGTTGAGGGCGCCCAGATTGGTCATCGTTCCGTTCTCCCAGCGGAACGCGCGCCATCCGACCGAGCTGACGGTGGTGGAATCGCCCACGACAACGCCCGCGTCGTTGATGTCTTTGGGTGTCACTGAAGTGCCGGTGCCCAGCGGCGCGAAGGTGGTTTCGATGCCATTGCCTTTGACGAAGCCCAGCGTCTTGCTGGCCACGAAGGCGTCACGGACCTGCCCCGTCATCACACCATTGTTGTTGATAGCGGCGACCTCGCTAGTCTGCCGACCCTCCACCGTGACGAAGCTGAGCACGCCGTTCTCATACAGGAAGCCGCGCTTCGGTGAGCTGCCCTGCTTGACGTAGCCGACGACCTGGCCCTGGTTGTTGATGTCCAGGGCATGGCTGGAGTCGAAGCCCTCCGGCATGCCCAGGTCGAACACGTTGTACAGCACCGGGTCGGCCAGGCTTGACGCCGCCGGTCCTCCCAGCAACAGCACCAATCCGATCAGCACATTTCGAAACAACATGATCGCTCCTCTCTTCCGGGCAAGAATGGTGACACAGCGACCGAACTAGATTGTGCGTTCAGCGATTCGGTTACAGATGGCTCTTTGATGCAGCCTTAAGCAAACCGCCCCGGAAATGTGCTATGAACGACCGGAGGGTGAGTATAAAAAATCATTGGTGCGATGCAATAATCCGATTGGGTTTTTCCAACAAAAAATTTCAAGTCGCGGACTCATGCAGAGGCGTTACAGCGCCTGCCCGATGGCGCAGCAAACAAAACGCCCGGCCGAGGGCGTCTCGACCGGGCGATCTGAGAATGTGGGAAATTTGGAGAAGCGCCCGTCGTTGTTGCATGCAGCACGGGCGCGCTTCAGCGGAGCCGCTTGTCTTCTGATCGCGGCGGCTCGGTTAATCCCATCCGCCTGGAGGGGACAGGACCATGTCGTCCACCGTCTTGCCCGCGGGGAGCATGGGGTAGACGTGCTCGTGCTTCTCCACGAGGCACTCGAGCACCGCCGGCCCGTCGTGCGCGAGGAATTCCTCCATGACGCGGGGCAGGTCCGCCTTTTGGGTGCAGCGGAAGCCCTTGCAGTTCATCGCCTCAGCGAGCCGGGCGAAGTCGGGGTTGTGCATCTCGGTGTGGCTGTAGCGTTCCTCGTAGAACAGGTCCTGCCACTGCTTGACCATGCCCTGGAAGTCGTTGTTGAGGATGATGGTCTTGGCGGCGATGTTGTACTGGGCCGCGGTGACCATCTCCATGCAGGTCATGCAGAAGCTGCCGTCGCCGTCGATGTTGATGACGGTGGCGTCGGGCTGAGCGAGCTTGGCGCCGATGGACGCGGGCACGCCGAAGCCCATCGTCCCCAGCCCGCCGGAGGTGATCCACCGCCTCGGGTGCCTGAACGTGTAGAACTGCGCCGCCCACATCTGATGCTGGCCCACGCCGGTGGTGAGGATGGCCTGGCCCTGGGTCTGGCGGTCCAGCTCCTCGATCACCGCCTGGGGCTTCAGGTGGAACTCGCGCTTGTCATCCTTGTAGCGGAAGGGGAATTGGGCCTTCCACTCGTTGAGCTGATCGAGCCACGCCTGGCGGTCGCGCTTCTCCAGCAGCGGCAGCAGCAGCTCCAGGTTCTTGCGCGCATCGCCCTCGACCGCGACGGCGACGGGGATCACCTTGTTGATCTGCTCCGGGGCGATGTCGAAGTGGATGATCCCGCCCGTGCCCTCGCGCTGGGCCCGGCGGGCAGCGGGGGCGAACTTGGCCGGGTTGCCCGTGACGCGGTCATCGAAGCGCGCGCCCACCGCGATGATCACGTCCGCGTCGCGCATCGCCCAGTTGGCGTACGCCGCCCCGTGCATGCCCAGCATGTGCAGCGACAGCGGCGAATCCTCATCAAAAGCGCCCAGGCCCTGGAGCGTCGTGGTCACCGGGATCTGGCCCTTCTCAGCACACTGGCGCAGCACCTCGTGGGCGCCCGAGAGGATCGCGCCCTGGCCCACATAGAACACCGGCCGCTGGGCGCGGTTGATCATGTCCGCGACGCGCTCGATCTCGCTGGAGGTGCCCAGCTCGCGGACGTGGTAGCCCGGCAGGTTCGGCTGATCGTACACCGCCTCGCGCAGCACCGACGCGGTCACGTCCTTGGGCAGATCCACCAGCACCGGGCCCGGTCGGCCGGTGGTGGCGATGTGGAACGCCTCGTTGATCCGACGCGGCAGCTCGCGCACGTCCTTGACCAGCACGTTCCACTTCGTGCACGGGCGGGTGATGCCCGTCACGTCCGCCTCCTGGAACGCGTCGGTGCCGATGGCCGCGGTGGCCACCTGCCCGGAGAAGACGATGATCGGCACGCCGTCCATCAGCGCGTCCTGAAGCGGGGTGACCGTGTTGGTCGCCCCCGGCCCGGAGGTCACCAGCACCACGCCCACCTTCCCCGACGCGCGGGCGTAGCCCTCGGCCATGTGCCCGGCACCCTGCTCGTGGCGGGGGACGATGAACTGGAAGTGCGGGCTTTGGTAGATGGCGTCGAACACCGGCAGGATCGCCCCGCCGGGGTAGCCGAATATGTGCTTGACGCCGTGCTGGCGCATCATCTCATGAAAGATCTGTGCGCCGGTGAGGCCGATGTACCGATCCGTCGGCTTGCCGGCGCTGCCGACGGTGATCTGCCGGGCGTTGAGCGTCTTGCTGCGAGGCATGACACAAGCTCCTTCCTACTCGATCAATTCAATATTCGATATTTCATCGGGTTCGGGGCCGCCTGGGGCTGCCAGCCGTTGAAGAATCGCTGCGAGCAACCCAGCGGCTCATCCAGGCGGCATAGGGCCTGGAACCAGGCAATCCAAATTCGGTTGACGAACGCGCGGTGGGGGAGGGCGGCCGGTCGATGGGTGCGGGTCGTCCGCTCAGCTAACGACGACCTTGCCGGGCAGGGCCAGGCCTGTGCGCAGGGGGGCAATCATGATCAGGGAATCAGCCACGGCCCCAGTATAACCGTCCGCAGAGCAGGCGGTCAACCGGATTCCATCACATCACGCCCGGCCGCAGCGGGGCAGGTCTTCCAGCCAACGCAGCCGCAGCGGCGGCATCACGAAGCGCCCCGGCAGCGGCAGCGTGGAATGGAAGGACGGAGGGACGGGGCCCAGATCGGCGCTCGGGGCGGCGCTAGTGGCAGCCGAAGCCGGCCATCCCGGCTCCCTCAGGCGGCTCGTAAAGCTGGGCGATCACCTGGTCGATCGGCCCCATCGAGTCGCCCATGAGGAAATAGGCCATGCCGTCGTGCTTCCAGCCCAGCATGGGGTGGGCCTTGCTGGGGCCGGCCAGGGTGTAGAGGGCGCCGGCCTGCATGGGGGGCGTCGTGCGGCCGTCGTCGGGCAGGATCCAGAGGCTCAGGGCGTCGGACCGGCCTGAAGCGGCGCTGGCCTGGTAGATCAGGTGCACCGAGCCGGGGCCGGGGATCGCGCAGGTCCCGGCCTTGGCCAACTGATAGCCCAGCGACGACAGGTCCAGCGGGGGCAGGTCGACCGCCCGGCCGAAGTAGCGCTGAAGCGCCGCGGGCAGTGCTGTGACCTGCTGGGGGAGCTGGGCAGCCGGATCGGGCTGGGCGATGCCCCGCGAGCACAGTACATGCCTGCGGCTGAACTGCTCCAGCTCGTTGGCGTTAAGGATGGGCACGGGCTGGGCGGCCGAGCGTGAACCGCTGCTGCGATCCCAGTAAAACACCGCCAGGTTCGCCATCAGCAGCAGGGCCGCCACCGCAGCGGGCAGCCATCGGCGGATCTCCCCCGCCATGCTCCTGGCGCCCGTGCCCTTTCCGACCACAGCAGGGCCGCCCACCCGACGGCCCGGCTGGGGCGTCTGTTGGGTCAGTTCCACCTGAACCAGCTCCTCCTGGGCCAGCTCCACCACCCTGCGGCGCAGCTCGGGCGGGGCCTTGATCGCCGGCTCCGCCATCGCCTGCGCCACCCGCTGGCGAAGCTGCTGCTGATGCATCACCCGCTTGGTCATCTGCGGGTCCATCGCCATCCGCTGGAGCACCCGCAGGCTCTGCTCCACGTCCAGCTCGCCGTCGGCGAAGGCGGCCAGGTAGCGACGGATCTGGTTGTTCTCGATCGGCTGCCTCATCGGATCCACGCCTGTCGTTGAGCCGTTGCGGGCGGGCATAAGCGCTGCTGATGCCCCAACCCGCCGGCTGCTGCGGACGCGGCACCATCCAGCACGTCCGCGATAAAGCTTGTCCTACTCTGGGGTTCCATGGTCGTCCCCAATGGGAATCCCCATTTCCGCCGCCAGGTCCGCCAACTGCTGGGACAGGATCGCCCGCGCCCGGTACAGCCGGCTCATCACCGTGCCCAGGGGGATCCCCAGCACCTCAGCGATCTGGCGATACTTAAGCCCTTCCACCGCCCACAGAAGCAGCACCTCGCGGTAATGCAGGGGCAACTGCGTGATGGCCTGCTTGAGCCGCTGGTCCACCTGCTCCCAGTCCAGGCTCTCCAGGTCCCAGGCTGGGGGCGGGCTGTCCAGCTCGGAGGCGGCCTGGTCATGGGCCAGATCATCGGCCAGGGTGGGCTCTCGCTGGAGCTTGCCCACGCGGCTGTAGTAGTTGTTGTGCAGGATCTTGAACAGCCACGGCCGCACGCCCTGGCCGCGGACCTCAAAGTTCGCCTCAGCCCGGAAGGCTTTCAGGTAGGTCTCCTGAACCAGGTCCGCTGCGTCGTCGGGGTGGCGCGCCAAGTGCATCGCCATGCGATACAAGGCGTCCATCTCCGCTAGCAGCAGCTCTCGAAACGCCTGGCTGTCCAATACTTGCCTTTCCCATCCCGCCTGTTCATCAACCAGCCAATGGGTAAACC
>DASVCG010000362.1:0-11673 GCA_036381755.1 Phycisphaeraceae bacterium
TAGGGGCCGCAGCGCGCGATGTCGGGATCGGGAGCTAAAACACGGAGGATCAGGTCAGCATAAGATGCAGGGCCGGGCAGCTCCGCCATCGCAGCCAGCACATTGGTTTGTTCGCTCACCTGAGGATAGGGCCGGCCCCGATCGTCGATCGCATCACGGAATACCCTTTGCCTGGCATCCCAGTAAGCGGCGCCGGCTGCGGCGCGTACGCGAGAGGCGACGGCTCTGCGGCGCTGCGCCTCGTCGGGTTGACCGACCCATGCCTCCAGGTCTGCGATAGCTTCCAGCGCCAACACGTACAGCGCATTCAGTGCCCCGCTGCGGCCCCGGCGTTCGATCCCCGCGTCGCCGATGTTGTGCCCGCCCAAACCGGGATGGTCGATGAACAGGTGCGGGTCGAGCGAAGCAACACGCCGTGGCGGGCCGGGGATATCCCACGGCGCCTGCCGCACGCCCGGCACTTGGAACGCTTTCAACAGACCGTCGGCCCCAAGCCGGCGATCAAAGTATGCGATCGCGCGGCAGCAACCGTCGAGCAGCTCGCGGCCGACATTCCGCTCGCCCGTGATCTCCACGTAGTCGCGGACAGCGACAACGGTAAGCAGGACATAATCGAGAAGGGCGCGCTGCACGGGGAAAAGCGGCGCATCGCGGAGCAAGCCGTCATTCGCTTGAGAGTCGAACCCCAATCGGAGCAGGTAACGCCAGTGTCGGTAGTCGTGATTGAACACGCCGATCCACCGGCCGACGAGGTTGCCGTCACCCAGATAAGGCGCCTGCTCGCGGGAGGGGCAGTCCATGACGGTTTCCTGCGTGCCGATACAAACCGTGCGGGCGCACAAATGCCAGATCTCGTTGAGCCGTGAATCATCGCACTCGAAATGTGCATCGATTTTCGGCACCGAGGTGCTGGTGCGAATGCCGATACGGCTGAACCGCACCGAACCTTGGAACCCTCGCAGGATCAGCACCAGGTAGCGCAGCCCCGTGAACTGGAGCGCTTCCCACCGCTGCTCACCGGGATGAGCGATCAGGCGATCGACGTAGGTCGTGCCCTTATGAACGACCAGCGGCCGACGGTTGCACATGACTTCCGACCAGGCGATCTCGACGATGCCTGGCGATTCGCACGCGCAGTCGAAGGTGATATGGCCCACCTGCTCCTGGCCAAGGTCCAACACGACCGCCAGGCCTCGCTGCGGCGTCAGCCCTTCCACGCTCAGCCGGTTCGCATCCTGATCCCAACGGGCGATAGGGTCTCCAGAGGCAGCAAGCGTCCAAGGCTCTTGTTGAAGCCATTCGCCTAGCACTTCGCACGACTGGTCGGGTTCGAGGGGCGCCGCAGATGCGCTAACCGACCAAACGCTCGCCAAACGCTGGGGCTGCGCCCACCCGAAGCGCAACGGCGGCAGATCCACCTCGGTCGGCGTCGGCTGCGGATGGCTGAACACGTTCACCACCTCCGCCTCGGGCCAACCGGTGTCGTCAAAATCCGGTTCCTGCCAGCCCCAGGTGTGATGCGCCGCGTCGAGCACTTCGACCGGCCCCAGCGCCCAGCCGTGGCGCACCCGATACCGACGCCAGCCGACGCGGTCCGTCGCTTTCCAGGAATGGTCGCTGACGATCCAATGGTCCGCGCCGCCTGCATCACGCAGACGGATCGCCGCCCACAGCCCAGGCTCACCCGTCTGAACATGATGCGTCGGGAAACCCGGCGTGAAGACAAGAACGGCAACGGTGTTTTCACCTTGCCGCCACCACGGCGATAGATCGAGCCGAGCGACGGGCAGATAGGCGGTGTGATGAAATACCGGGCCGCGCGTGACATAACACCCGTTGACCCACAGGTGGTAGTACGATTCAGCGGCGACGCGCATCTCGACATCACGCACCTGATCCGTTGTGGTGATGCGCTTGCGGAATAACCGCACCTGAAAACCCGGCCCGGTCGGCCCAAGCCATAGCTTGAACGCACGGCGCAGCAGCGCGTTGTCATCCGGGGGCGCGATTGGTGTGATCTTGACCGGTGATGCGAGGTGCAGACGGGTCGTGCCAAGGCTCTGGGCCATCGTCGTTGAAACTCCTGAAATTCACCGAGCAGCAGAATCCTCGGCCAGCGCACCTGCTCCGGCCATCGGTTGATTGAAGATCTTGTGCGCCGCGGCCTCGTACAACTCCTGCCATTGCGGCGCCAACAGGCGCTCGATCACCTGTAACCGCCTTTGTCGTAGTCGGCTGCGGGAGCGCCGTAGTGCATGCACCCATTTGAAAACGCGGCGATCATCGTGTGCTCGAAACCGGATGCCTTCTTCAGGTTCAGTCCGACTTCGGTCAGCAGCTCCATCGGAGCGCCGCTTTCTTGTTTTACTTTCACCAGAACTCACCGGGCATGCTGCACGCGATTCACTCGCGATCCCAGTAGTTATCCGCATCGAATCGGTCGGTTAGTTCCGGGTATACGTTGGAGGGGTCGCTGACGCTGATTGTCGTGGCGTGGCTATCCACCCAGAACGTATTGATGGCATTGCGATGGCGGCCATGCCCGATGGAACCGGCGCCGGGAGCGGTGATAAACTGGTCGTAAGCGCCGTAAGCACCTAATTGATAGCCCGCACTAAGCATATCGATTCGGAAGCTGTCAACGGTAACGATTGTGCGAGAGGGATCGGTAATCTGATCGATACGCGCGGGGAGACTGCGGCGAGGATCGCCGGAGGGATACAGCCGAGCGCTCGTGCCGATGTTGGCGAAGTTATATCCGTAGTGGATGTAAGACCATCGGGTGCCGGTGTAGGGTGGATTGCTGATGGTTTCAAAGTCGGGAATACCGGGCGTCGAATCATACTCCGGGCATTTGTAGATCAGGCCGATCGGCGTCAAACAGCCCTCTTTCATCAACACAGCGGGCCACAGGAGGTCGTCGATGTCGCTCGGAAGCGTGCCAGGGTCTCGCTCGGGAACGAAAAAGCCATCGTACGCATTCTGATAGGCCGCGAAGGCGATGCCGATCTGACGCTGCTGGCTAAGGCACTGCAACGTGCGCGCCGCGGCCCTGGCACTGCTGAGAGAAGGCAGGAGGATTGAAATAAGCAAAGCGATAATAGAAATGACCACGAGCAGCTCAATAAGCGTAAACGCGGGAATCCTGCGTTCGAGATGAATTGTTTTCATGATAACCTCCGTGACTGCAGCGGCGAAGGCTGCCCGAACGATTCTGGGCTACCGGCGCTCCAGATGCACCCGGGTCCCGGTGATCCGGGCGGTGAAGTTGCCTCCGACGTACCAGATTGTGTCGGGACCAGCCGCTTTCGCCTCTGGAGTGGCCAGACGGTCGCGCAGCTCGTGCAGATCAGAGGATACAAACGAGCCGGTGGAATCGTTCGAGAGCACAAGCACGCCGTCGGTTTCCTTGATGGGTGGCAGGGAGCCGAACGCCGAAACCAGGGCACCGCGGGCCTTGTCGCTCAGCAATGCAGGCAGCGGAACAACGACCGTCTCCCATGTGTCGGCGTGTTCGATCCAATCATTCATCAGCAGGATGGTGTACGGCCGTCCGGTACGGGCAAGCGGATCGCGGATCTTGTGCAGAAAAGTCGGCATCATCGTGGCCATGTCCGGCAGCTCGGCAGCGCTGGTCAGTGCCGCTGGGTCGAGCAACAGCGCGATTTCACCGTTAGCGCCCGGCGGGTTGGGCTCGAGTGTCTGCACGATTTGATTCCACTCGGCTGTGTGATGCAGGAGCGCCAGAGACTGGAAGAAATCCACCGTATTAAATAGCGCCAGGTATCGCACCCCGGCTCCGCGCGACGCCGCGAGCAGGCGGAGCTTTTCAATCGCGAGGAAACTGGTGAGCAGCCCCTTCGAAGCGCCCGGCTCCTCGGAGTAAGCCAGGTGCGTGCGAATATCGTTTTCGATCAGCGGCGTGATGCCGTGCAGCGCAGCCGCCCCTTCCGGGTTCATAAACGAGATCGGCTGGTTCACATCGCGAAACTCGTAAGACGCCGGGCAGCCGATCATATCAATCGGCGCCTCGCGCAAAACCCGCTCGATGCCCAGATGCCCGGCAAACAACAGGCGATGAGGCCGCACGGCATGCTCGGTGAGATATCCGTAATACATCGCGATGCTCAGGTCCGGCATCTGCTGCTTGATCCGCTGAGCCAGGTACACGAGGTTGCCACTGGCGCGATCCGCGACGAATCGGAAGAAACGGCGGCGCACCTCGGCGTTCCGGGCGCCTGGCTGAAATGGCATCTTCAGCGCCGGATGAGGCAGCTCGATCAGGTCATCGTACCCGTGATCCCGCTGCCATTGGGCGAAGGCGGCTTTCGCGACGGGGCTCACATCGTATTCGCCGCTATCCTCTCCCCAGATTTGAAACTCGCCGCCACGGAACGCCAAAGGGATGAACCCTACCACGTACCGTCCAACCGGTCGCTGGCGCAACTGGTTGATGATGGTGACGACGCCATCGGCCACGTCGCGGCGCCACGCATCCGAGGCGAACGACTGAAACCCCGTCCAGCCGCCCGAAGAGACGAATCGGTCGTCGGGGTGCTGCTTGAGCCACCAGGAGGGCGCATCCACGGTGAGCTTGAGATAGACCGAGGCCAGCGGATCGGCCTCGAGGATTTCAAGCAGCTCGCGCTCGAGCGGCTCGATGTCAAAGGCGTCGGGGCCGGTCCAGATCAGGCTGAGCGTTTGATAGATTTCGTAGAGGTGCGCGCCGGTCACCTGCCAGTTGATGAAGCGCTGGGCGGACGGGGTCATCGTGGAATAAACAACGGCGGGTGCTTGGCGCCCCTCGACCGTCAGAGATCGAACCCGTGTCCCGGGCCAGGTCGTGCCGGCCGGCTCGGGCAGATGATCCGAAGCCAGGACCGTCACGCGGCGGAAGGCATCGCTCGGCGGCGTCAGCACGTAGCCGCCCCCTTCAATCCGCCACAGGTAATCGCCCGCACCAGCAAAACGGGAGACCGGGATCTCGACCGTCAGCACATCCCCTTTCTCAAGGGCGAATCGGGCGGGCACTGCCGATAGCGGATGCGCCTTGGCGGTGCGCGCGTCGAGGAAACTCAGCTTGAAGCGGTCGACGACCTGCGCTTCCAGCGATTGCGGCAGGCGAAGCGTCAGGCGCAGCGCATCACCGGGCTCAAGCGGCGGAACAGATTCGAGAAGCTGAACGTTGAGAATCTTGGGCGGCTGATAGCTGATAAACGGCACCTGCCCCCACGGCTCGGTGGGCGGCGTTCCGATCTCCATCGTCTGCGTCGGCGGGTGCTGGCCCACAACAGAACTGGACCAGTTGCCGTCGGTGCCAAAGTGCTCCACCCGGCCGCCGTCATAAAACGCAGCGGCTTGCAGCAGCGCTCCGCCCGGGCCGCCGAAGTTGACCACCACCAGTTCGATCTCATTGCGGCCGTTGCGGAGCTGCTTGGTCACATCGTACAGCTCGGTTGTACGCCAATCGGTGTCGAGGCCGACCAGCTCGCCGTTGATCCGCAGCTCGTAGCTGTCATCCGCGGTCACCTGCACGATCGCCGACGCCGGGGCTCCATCGAGCTCGATCTCACGCCGGAAGGTGACCTGCCGCTCGCCATAGGGGTCCTGCACCCAGATCCATTGAGCGTGCCAAGCTTCGCTTTCATCCGGCTTGCGCGAGAAGGAATCCGCGACGATGGATTCGGCTGTGGCCTGTTCCGCAAGCTGCAACCGTGGATCGGCGAACCACACCTCGCCACCTCCTCTCGCGATGCCCATACCCAGGCGCACGCTGACGGCGGTGTCGGGCACCTCGAACGGAGCCTCGATGAACTGCCACCCGTAGTGCCCTGCCGTCGGCCCGCGCGTGATGCCCAGGCGGGTGGGTCGTTCCTGCGCATCGAAACCGTAGATCTCCACATAAGGTCGCTGCGCCGAGTGGCCGCGCACCCAGACGGAAAAGACGTACCGCTTGCCCGGCTTCAGCTTGAGAAACGGATGAACCCGCAGCTCCGCGTAACCGCTTTTCCCTGCTGAAGCCACTTCCAGCTTCAGGGAGGGCGCATCCGGCTGCAACGATACTGTTCGATCCAGCCGGAATGTGGCATCGGCGTCGACCGTCCGGGCCAAGGTCCAATGCGAGCCCGGCCCTTGCTGGCGCTGAAGCGGCGGCAACAGCGACGGCTCAGCGGTTGCGGCCGCGGCGAGTACCGCGACAAGCAAACCAGCAAGCATGGATCGCGGGCTGCTTGGCTGGAGTCGAGCATACCAGCGAGACGGAACCTCAGGCGTCGTATGGCTCATACAGCTTCGCTTATGCAGTCAAGAGAATTCGGGGCCATGAGCGCGATTGCACGCTTCGCGCAGCGTGTGGCCTGGGGGCTGCCGCCCCGCATGCCTCTCACTTGACGCGTCGTCGCATCCACATGACCCCACCGACCCACAGCGGGATCAACGCCAGGGATGACGGCTCCGGAACGGTGATGTTGTCGAGCTGAATCCGCCCCGTACTGGGCGACTCAAGCTGAAGCTGGTTGACGAGCGAGATCGGGGTGCCCATGAACATACCGGAGCTGCCGTCGCCAACGTCCGGGGAGAGCGGCGAGTTGGTCGTCAGGTTCAGGAAGCCGATCTCAAAGGAGCTTTGGTCCGGATTATTGGCGTCGATGTGCAGGTTGACCGTGGCACGAATCCATTCGCCGTAGTTCACCACATCCAGAAAAGCCGGCGGATTACTGCCGCTGTCGCCCTGGACCTGAAGGTAATACCGGCCCGGCGCGCTGGCGCCGATCTCGATGCACCGAATCAGGATCGCCTCCCGCCTGTTGGTCTCATCCCGGAACCAGATGTTGTGCGTGCCCGAGACGACCAGGAAGTCGAACGAAACGGTTGCATCGCCCACCAGGTCGGAGCCGTTGACCCGCGTGCACATCGACCCGGCCGAGTTGTGCTCCAGCACCTGGGAGCTGGCGACGTTGGCGGTGCTGACCCCGTTGGCGATCGATCCGATGGGGGTGCTCGCGTTGAGCGACGTATACACGCCGGGATGGGCGACATTCGCTGTGTCGCCGATGTTGTAGCTCTCAAAATCATCCTGGACCACCGCATGGGCCGGCGAGACTGACAGGCCCCATGAGAGAGCAAAGGACACAAGCACTGTGATGACGCTCTTGGTCATAGTCGTTTCCCTCCAGATAAGGTGATGCCTGAATCGCCGGACAAGGCGGGTGAGATGCCGACCTGCGACCCGCTGCCGATGCCTGCCCGGGCGAAAACGTGTAGACGACCATCGACGCAAATGCCGATTTCCGCCGTCACCAGCAAAGCCATTGCATGCATTTTTCACTCAGATTACACTCAAAATTCTGGCTTTCCATGGACGTAACATCATTTCGGATGGATATTTCAACATGAGCCACCGCCTGGCTGCCATGAACAGTACCGTGTCTGAGGTGGTTTGCGACGTGCCTTCATTTCACAGTGTGGAGCAGCCGCTGAGCCCCTGGTTACGGTTGGTGCACCGGCGCAAGCAGGCGGTCGGCCCCAAGGAGGTGCCGCTGCGACACCTGCTCGACTTCGAGCTGCTCCTGGTGCTTGAAGGCACTCCCTGGCTGTGGGTTGAGCCCGCTGGCGGCGCGATCCGGTTGCGGAGCGGCTCCCTGGCGATGATCCCGCCCGGCTTGGTGCACACCTGGGGCGACACCGCAGATACGCACCTGGCGGTCCACTTCGATTTATGCGCGCAGCCGGACCTTGCGCCGCTGAAAAACATGATCGTGCGCGATCGATGGGTGACCTACCGGCCGCCCCACTTCGAGCCGAGGATTCGCTGGATCGGATTCGGCCACGTCACGACACCGCTCGTGCACCACCTGGACGACCTGGACCCCTGGCGACAATGGCTGGAAGACCTCCTGGTCCTCAGCGCCGGACGCACCAGTTCCGATCTGGGGCTTGATGAGCAGTCAGCGGTCCAGGTCCTGTTGCTTCGCGCGGTACGCGCCTGGATCGAGTTGGGAACCGTCAAATCTCCCGTGAACGACCCCATGCAGCGCGTGCGCCTCCTGCTGCGGCACGTGGATCCGACGCGGCGAGATTCCATCGAGGACCTTGCTCGTCAAGCACAAATGAGCCCCACCGCGTTCCGCTCGACATTCCGTGCTGTGACCGGCATGTCACCGCACCGCTGGCTCGAGAAGTGGCGTATCCATCTGGCCGCCCGGCGCCTCCTGCACACCAACCTGCCCATCACGGTCGTGGCAAAAGAGATGGGATATAACGACCCGTATCATTTCAGCCTCGTGTTCAAACGGGTCATGGGGAATGCTCCAGCACAGTACCGCCGAACCATGCGCCGCGGTCATGAGCCGTAACATCGATCGCCCTGCCATGACAAATGATGCCCGGAAGCGGCGAGCCGGGTCAGCCAGCCTTGCTGCGACCGTGGGTTCGCCCGAGCGGAGTTAGCTAGAATGTGGGCATGGCTGGCGTCCTCCAGGCCGATCTTCTGCTTCTTCAGCGAGTGGCTCTGTTCGAGGGGCTCGATGGGCATGCGCTGGAGCAGGTGCATCAGGCGGCGCAGCGTCGGCGGCTGAGCGCGGGGGCGGTGCTGTTTCGCCAAGAGGATGAAGCCCACGTGCTGTACGTGGTGCTGGAGGGGCGTTTGCGCGTCTCCGAGCTGACGCCGGAGGGCCACGAGGTGCTGCTGCGGTTCATCGAGCCGGGGCAGCCGGTGGGGCTGATGGCGGCGCTGGAGGGGGCGGTTTACCCCGTCACCGCCCAGGCCGCCCAGAGCAGCCGGGTGCTGTGCTGGCGTCGCGAGGCGATGGAGCGGCTGATGGACCGCCACCCGCGGCTGGCTCGCAACGCGATGCGGCTGATGGTGGGCCGGATCCGCGAGCTTCAGCAGCGGGTCGTGGAGCTGGCGACCGAGCGTGTCGAGCAGCGTGTGGCGAGGGCGATCCTCCGCCTGGTGCGCCAGGCCGGCAAACGCACCAGCGAAGGCGTGCTGCTGGAGATGCCGCTGTCCCGACAGGACCTGGCCGCCCTGACGGGTACGACGCTTTACACCGTCAGCCGATTGCTCAACCGCTGGCAGGAGCAGGGCCTGGTGAGCATCGGCCGTCGGCGCATCGTCCTCCGCCGACCGCACGAGCTGGTCGCCCTGGCTGATGCGCTGGCGGAATGATGAAGACGGTGCATGGGCACGTTGGGCAGCCGCTGGCGGGCCTGCGCAGCCGCGGCGCAAGCTGCGTCGCCCGGGCAGGCCCGTTTTGGGCCTGTTTTGGGCCATATGAAAGGCGTTCTGGCGCTAGCGATCGCGACTGTCAAATCGGTTGACAAAGGGGTTGACGAGGCTACGATTCAAGTGCCGTGAAGATCGTACCGAACTGTAGCTGATACCGCGTTCCGCCAGAAAACTGGCTACGGACGCGGTGTTTTTACGCGCGCAGGCTCGCCGCCTGCCCTGGCAAGAAGGGGTCGCTTGGTTATGAACCGAGGGGCTGTCTTTTCATCGCGCTGGGCGCCCACCCGCTTACGCTCGTCGCAAGCAACAACGCTTGCGCCGGCAGCGGCGGTGGTGGTTCGTCGGTTGCTTAGCGGGCAGCGTCGCCTGCCAAGCGGGGGCTTGCTGCGCCCGCGGCTGGCTGGGCGGCTCGGACCGCTCTTGATCACCTGCCATCTTCGCGCGGGCGTCAATCGGCCCTGGGCCTGCCGCCCCGCGGCTCTGGCGTCGTTGGGCCGACGGAAGATCGGCCGTGCGATTTTTTCGCTCCGATCGTTCGTCGCCCCCGGCGAGGCGTTCGCCCTGGCTCAGAACCGCGGCCGCGCCGGCCTCATGGCGATCCTTCCGCCCGTGCCTGAATAGCGCTCTGTGCGTGCAAGCCTTTTTTCCCAACGGCCGGTCGGCGATCGCGCCGGCGGATGCCGTACCGGCACCGGGGCCCCCTCAAGCTCGATTCTTCAGGCTCATGATCCGGAAAGGAGCAGTGCAATGCAGACCCGGACTGTTGTTGTGACCAGCGAGGATCTTAACCAACTGCGCGAATTGATCCGCCAATACCGCGAAGCCCGCAGCGAGGAGCACCAGTACCTGATGGCCCTGGAGCGGAAGCTCAGCCAGGCGGAGGTCGTGGAGCCCGGCCAGGTGCCGCCTGATTTGGTCACGATGAACTCGACGCTCCAGGTGCGCGTCGACGGGAGCCGGCGCAACCAGAACTGGACGATCGTTTACCCGCAGGACGCGGACATGGACGAGAACCGCATCTCGGTTCTGGCTCCGTTGGGCACAGCGTTGCTGGGCCATCGCGCCGGCGACACGGTGGAGTGGGACGTGCCCGCTGGGCGGCGGCGCTACCAGATCGTGAAGATCGTGCACCAGCCGGAAGCCACGGGCCAGCTCGGCCGCTAGGCGCAGCAGCGAGCCTTTTGTTCAACGCTCCGCCCAACGCCCATGCTGCGCAGCTTGCCGCTGGCGCTCATCGTTTTGCCGTGAAGCTTTCGCCTCGCTGATCGCGTGCGAGGCTCCGAACCCGACTGGATCGAACCGATGAACACCCTCTCAACCATCTCGCAGAGCCACCCGCGTGGCCAAATCGAGGCCTCTCTCGATCCGCACCTGCCCAGGCGAATCCTCGCCTGCCTCTCGCTCTCGTCGCGGACGCCCGCGATTGCCGCGGAGGCCTGGCGGATCGCTCAGGCGATCCAGGCTGAATGCTGCTTCCTGCACGTTGGGCCGGCAGACTCTCAGGCGCAGGCCTACCTGCGTCATGCGCTGGCCCAGGCGAAGGTGCCGCACGACATCCCGCTGTGGCTGTTCGAGGGCAAGCCACCCAGGACGGTCGAGCAGGTGGTGCGCCAGCACAGGTTCGACCTGGTGGTCGCCGGCGTGCTCAACCGTCAGGCCACCTTCAGCCGACACTTCCGCTCGGTGGCTGGGCGGATCGCTGCATCCTCGCCCTGCTCGGTGCTGCTGCTGACCGACCCGCGCGTCGAGCGCCAGCCGTTCAAGCGGATCGTCGCCGCGGTGGACTTTGACGACCTGTCCCGCGCCATGCTCAGCACCGCGCTGGCCTGGGGCCGACGCGAAGGCGTCGAGCATTGGCACATCGTGCACGAGTACGACCCCAGCGGGTTCTACTCGCTGCCGGGCAGGCCTGAGCCCCGGTCCCGAACGGAACAGCTTCACCGGCTGGAGGAGTTCATCCGCCCGTTCGACTGGAGCGGCATCCACCTTCAACGGCAGTGCCTGCTCAACAAGCACGGGTGCGACGCGGTCTGGTACGCCCAGACCATGCGCGCGGACATGCTGTGCCTGCCGCTGTCGGCTCGCAGGCAGGGGTTCTGGGAGCGGATGCTGCGCTTCCGGCTTGACGTGGACATCCACGCCCTGCCCTGCGCCGTCCTGCTATACCGGAAGACAGCTTGACCGGAGGCCGCCTGCTGAGCGGTTTCGCGACGCAGCGCCGGCTGCGGCGCGCTCATGGCAGCTCATGGCGCGATTATGGCGCAGGGTCGGGGCTGCTGTGCTCGCCGATCACCAGATCGAAGACCACAACCACGTCGTTCCCAGCACGGATCAGCCCGAACAGCGCCGAAGGCGGCGTGATGTTGAAGTCGGTCATCTTCAGCTCTTTACGCCCGATGAGGGAAAATCGGCGGCCGTCGAGCCTCCGAGCGATCACATCCATC
>DASVCG010000363.1:0-4528 GCA_036381755.1 Phycisphaeraceae bacterium
TTTGCTGGCACGGGCGATGCCCTGCTGGATGGCGTCTTCGAAGCTCTCGGGGGATGAGGCGCTGATCTCGATCACCTTGGCGACGGCCATGAGACGCTCCCTTCCTGGCGATGGCGCAGCAGGGCGGAGCCGCAGCGGCCCCCCGCCCCCCACCGCGCGGTGGCTGTAGCCGATGCTAGGCGGGTCAGAAGATAGAGGGTAGAGGGCAGGGGGCAGACGGCAGGAAAAGACAAACCACATAGCCCGCCCCGGTGGGCGCGCGGACAGAACTGCATCCGATAGCCCGCCCCCAACGGGGGCGCGGCTGGGGCTGCATCAAAAGGTGGCCCCCCTCACCTTGCCTCTCCCCCGGAGGGGGAGAGATTAGAAAACCAAATCTTTGTGCCTCTGTGGTTTATCTTTCCCTGCCGCCTGCCCGCTGCCCTCTATTCTTTTAATACCGGTCCACGCTTTCGCAGACCTCGCCTTCGGGCAGGCGCGAGGCAAAGCCCAGCATGTCGCTGCGAGGCGCATCGTCGCGGTGGGCCAGCCGTGATTGCCGACGCGGGTCCAGCTTGGGCGGGCCGACCAGCTCGCACCAGGCCTGGGCCCCAGCGGTACGGCGGAGCACCGCCTCAATGCCTCCAGGCAGATGCGAATCCACCGCCACCCGCACCCCGTTGAGCCGCAGGCTCACCACCAGCCCCCCCTGGTGAAGCTCCAGCACCACCTGCGCCGCCTGCCCGTTGGCCCGCACTTGTGCCTGACGCAGCAATTGGCGCAGCCGCTCGAACTCGCCGTTGAGCCGCGTGGGCTGCTCCGGCGGGGTCGGGTCGTGAATGACGATCTTGACCGCCTGCGTCAGCGACTCCGCGGCCTGCTCCAGCGGGATCACCCGGTCCACCACGATGCTGGGCTCCTCCCGCCTGCGGTCCACCTTGCCCTGGATGAACACGATCCGGTCCTGCTCCAGGAGCGACGCGGCCAGCGCGTAAGCATCGGGAAAGACCACCGCGTCGATCGACCCGGTGGCGTCCTCGATCGTGATCATCGCCATCTTCTGCTGCTTGGCGCGGGTGAACGTGGGGCGGACGCGCGTGAGCATGCCCGCGACGACCACCTGCACGTCCGCGGCCAATTGCTTGGCGACGGCCAGCGAACAGCTCGTGAAGCGCGCCAGCGTGTCGCGGTGCTGGTCCAGCGGGTGGCTTGAGACGTAAAAGCCCAGCACCTCCTTCTCGTGCTTAAGCTGCTCCGCGGTGGGCCAGGGCGGAACCTTGGGCAGCGTCACCGCGGGGGCCTCCGCGCGGCCGGCGCCGCCCGCTTGTGCGGGGGCGGATTCGGCCAGCGCGGTGAAGAAGCTCATCTGGCCCGAACTGCGGTCCGCTGCGGCGCGCTGACCGGCCTGGATCGCCGCGTCCAGCGCCTCCACCATCGCGGCGCGGCTCTCCCGCCCGTGCACCTCGTCAAACGCACCGCACTTGATCAGCGCCTCGATCGTCGCCCGGTTCACCGCCCCCAGCGGCACGCGCTCGCAAAAATCGTAAAGGCTGGTGAACGGCCCGCCCTTGCTGCGCTCCTCCAAAATGGCGCGGATGGCCTTGTCCCCCACGCCCTTGACCGCGGAGAGCCCGAAGCGGATATGCCCGTGGTCGGTGTCGCGCGGCTCGCCCTTGTCGAACACCACCGTGAAGCCGATGTCCGAGCGGTTGATGTCCGGCGGCTTGACCTCGATGCCCCGCGAGCCCCCCGGCCGACGCACCCGCTTGCATTCGTCGATGTATTCAACCACCTTCTCCGTGCTCACCGACTCGTACGTCAAGAGCGCCGCCATGTACTGCACGGGGAAGTACGTCTTCAGGTACGCCGTCTGGTACGCGATGATCGCGTAGCCGGTGGAGTGGCTCTTGTTGAACCCGTAGCCGGCGAACTTCAGGATCAGGTCGAACAAGTCTTCGGCCTGCTTCTTGGAGAGGCCCTTCTCCTGAGCGCCGGCGACGAACTGCGGGCGGACCTTGTCGATCTCCTTCTGCTTCTTCTTGGAGATGGCCTTGATCAGCGAGTACGCGGCGCGCAGCGGGATGCCCCCCAGGCCATGCACGATCTGCATGACCTGCTCCTGGTAGACCATGATCCCGTAGGTCTCGTCGGTGAACCGATCGACGATGGGGTGGACCCGCGGCACGGGCTCCCTGCCGTGCTTGCGGTTGTTGTAGTTGGGGATCAGCTCCATCGGCCCGGGGCGGTACAGCGCGTTGGCGGCGATGAGGTCCTCCAGGCGGTCGGGCTTCATCGCCATCAACAAATTGCGCATCCCGCCGGACTCAAACTGGAAGATGCCCGCGGTCTCGCCCCGGCGGAACAGGTCCAGCACGTTCTGGTCGTCGTAGCGCAGGCGCTCAAGGTCAAGAGGATCATCATCGACGCCCATGGATTCCATCCGTGGGCTCCCGGTATTCACCGTTTCCCGGATCGTCTTCTCATCCAGCGTCTGCCGCACCAGTTGCTTGGCGCGCTCGATGATGGAGAGCGTGCGCAGGCCCAGAAAATCCATCTTGAGCAGGCCCACCTTTTCGCAGGTGGGCCCGTCCCACTGGGTGACGATCTGCTCAGCGCCGGAGGAACCGTTGCCGGGCGGCTTGTAGAGCGGGACGATGCGGTCCAGCGGCTGAGTGGCGACGATGACGCCAGCAGCGTGAACGCCCGCGTGGCGCGCCAGGCCCTCCAGCCGCCGAGCGGTGTCGATCATCCGTCGATGCTGCGGGTTCTCCTCGTAAAGCTTGCGCAGCTCCGGCTCCTGCGCCAGGGCCTTGTCGATGGTCATGCCCAGCGCATCGCCCACCAGCTTGCAGACCTTGTCCACCTCCGGCAGGGGCACGTTGAGCACCCGGCCCACGTCGCGGATCGCGGCCCGCGCCTTGAGCGTGCCGAACGTGATGATCTGCGCCACGTGGCCGTACTTCTGGCGGACGTAGTCGATGATCTGCTGCCTGCCGTCCTGGCAGATGTCGATGTCGATATCGGGGTATTCCGAGCGGTCCGGGTCGGTGAACCGCTCAAAGAGCAGCCCGTACTTGACCGGGCAGGCGTTGGACAGGCCCAGGCAGTAGCCCACCATCGTGCCCACGCCCGAGCCGCGCGCGTTGGCGGGGATGCCCCGCCTGCGGGCCTCGTTGACAAAGTCCCACACGATCAGGAAGTAGGCCGAGATGTTCTTGTCCGCCAGGACCTTCAGCTCGCGCTCCATGCGCTGGCGGATCTCGTCGGTGATCCCATCCTTGCCGTAGCGCCACACCGCGCCGGCCTCGGTCAACTGCCGCAGCGCCTCGTCGCAGCGGGCCTTGAGCTCCTGCGTGGTCAGGTGCTTGTCCTTCAGCTCATCGAACGGCAGCAGCCTGAACCGCGAGCAAAACGCCTTGTACCACGCGGTCGAGCCCACCGGCGGAGAATCAGCGTCCGAACCACCCGCGCCGCCCGGCTCATCGCCCGTCTCGATCTTCACCACCGGCGCGTAGTTGGCCTTGAAGTTCAGCTCCAGCTCGCACATCTGCGCGATGCGCAGCGTGTTTTCGCACGCCTCACGCCACCGCGGATGGTCCATCGCCGCGTACATCTCCTGCGCGCTTTTGAGGTAAAGCTGCGTCGGGTAGCGCAGGCGGCTTTGATCGTCCAGCAGCTTGCCGGTGGAGATGCAGCACAGCACATCGTGCGGCGCGTGGTCGCCCTGGAGCAGAAAATGCACATCGTTGGTGGCCACCACGCCCACGCCCAGCCGGTCAGCCAGGTCGATCAGCTCGGGGTTGACCTGGTCCTGCTCGGGGATGTGCTTCTGGATCTCGATGAAGAAACGGTCGGGGCCGAAGATTTCCAGATAAAGCTCAGCAATCTCCTTGGCCAGCTTGCGGTTGTCCTTCATCAGCGCCGAGGGGATTTCTCCGCCCAGGCAGGCGCTGGTGCAGACCAGACCCTCGCTGTGGGCCTTGAGCGTCTCCTTGTCGATGCGCGGCTTGTAGTAGAAGCCCTCGGTATAGGCGATGGAGCCCAGCCGCAGCAGGTTGCGATAGCCGTCGTGATTCTGGGCCAAAAGGAGCAGGTGATAGCCGCCGTCCTTGACGCCCGTGGCGGTTCGGTCGCGCCGGTCGCCCGGAGCCATGTAGGCCTCGAGGCCGATGATGGGCTTGACGCCCGCTTCGACAGCCTTGGTGTAGAAGTCGACCGCGCCGAAGAGGCAGCCGTGATCGGTGATCGCCAGCGCCGGCTGGTCCAGTTCCTTGGCTCGCTGGACCATGTCGCCGATGCGGCAGGCCCCGTCCAGCAGGCTGTACATGCTGTGGACGTGCAGGTGGACGAACGATTGGCTGGGCTGGGAAGCCATCCCTGGCAACACCCCCTCTGATCGCAAAAACCTATATCAAAAGCCGCCGCCGGAAAGATGGCTGCCTGCGCAAATTACCCCGCTTGGCGGGGCGTGTCGAGTGGAATTGCAGGCCGACAAGGCGGGCAATTGCATTAACGCTTGGCACGAGCGTGCATTGAAAAAATCAGCCCG
>DASVCG010000364.1:0-5027 GCA_036381755.1 Phycisphaeraceae bacterium
GTATAGATCCCATCGGTGGACGCGGCCCGCGGCGCTCAGCCAATCGAGCAGATGTGCCGTGGCGCACTGGACGGCACGCCTCAAGTCGCCCTCCACCGCCACCGCGCCGACGAACCGCTCGTGGCGCAGGCGGATGAAATCGAATCGACGGCCATCGGCGACTCGCCTGACCGTGCAGACGATGCGGCCAGCGGTTTCGATGCCCCCGCCCACCAATTCGCCGTGGCCCTGCGCCGCATGAATGTCGCCCATCATCAGCAAAGCGCCCGCGTGATACACCGGCAGGTCGATCGTGACGCCCGGCGCCAGCAGGGGCAGATCCAGATTGCCCCCGAAGGGCCCGCAATGAAGCGAGCTGATGGCCTGTCCCCACGGCGGGCACACGCCGATCGCGCCCACGAAAGGGCGCAAGGGCACTATCAACGGCTCGCCGCCCAGCGGATTGACCAGCGTCGCGGACTGCGACCGGGGGGCGATGACCCAGCGGTGAAGATGCTTGGGCATCGGCGCATCAGTCGGGTCGCTGCTGCGCAGCAGATCGCTGGGCACAGCGCCGTGGCCCGGCGCCAGCAGGGTTTGCCCCGGTTGATGCCCCAGAATGATCCGCTCGATGGTGACCGCCAGCGTCTCGCCGGCCTGCACGCCTTCCACCGCGATCGGGCCGGCAAGCGGGTTGCCCTGGAACAATTCGCTGCCCGCCGCCTCTTGCCGCTGATGCAGCGTCAGCGTGGAGCCGTCAGCCCAGGCGTTGTCGGAATCGGGGCAGGCGATGTCGAGCGTTGTGCCGGAGGGCACGATCAGAGCGGGCGCGTGAGGCCCGAAGGTGTAGTAGAAGCGCGGCGAGAGGAAGGCGTGGGGGGCAGCCCCCGCAGCAGCGTCGTGTTCGACGCTTGGAGGTGAAGACCGCTGCTGCGTCACGCCTGGCTCCTTGCAAGAGGCACGCGCCGTTGAGCCTGCGCGACCGGCCGCGCGGAGCCGTTTGCGCCGGCAGCGACCGGCGACGGCATGAGCGGGGATGGTCCGGCGAGCCTGGCTGCGTCGCTCCTGTCCGCTGCGCTGCGCGCCGCGTGCCACTGGATCTTAATCTCGAACGCCCAGGTTTGGCGCGGGGGCAGGTCCACGCGACCGCGGCCGGTGTTGATGGCGTTGGGCCAGCCGACCCACGGCTCGCAGCAGAAAAACCGCTTTTGGGGATCGAGATAGGTAACCCACAGCAAGCCGTCGGGCTGCGAGGAACGGGCGGAAAACAACAGGTCAAGGCGCTTGGCGCCGTCGGGGCCGATGAGGCGGACGCGCGGCGAAGCGCCGGCGGGAATCAACGCGCTGGCCAGGCGGGCGTCCGTCAAGGGCAGGGGGCGTTGAGGCAGATCGATGCAGCGGTCGGCCTGCATCAGCGCATCGGTGGTCCAGGCCACGGGGCCTAACCCCTCGATGACGCCTTCGAGCCAGCGAGGCCCCCACCAGTCGCGCAGGTCGAAGGTCAGATGGTTGCCCGCGTGGAACGGCATGGGGTGAGGATTGTCGCCGGCCTGGACCTCCAGCGTCATCTGCACGCAGGGCCCGCCCACCTCCAGGCTCACGCGCAGGCGGCTGGCGAAGGGGTAGTCCGCGGTGGGGCCGTGCGCCAATTCGGCGCTGCACGAGGCGTGATGCTCGGTCGCGCTGCGGTGGCGAAGTTTCCAGGCGAGATGGCGCACCAGGCCGTGCTGCGGGATGGGCAGGACGCGGCCCTGCCAGCGCCAGGTGCAGCGGTCGCGGTCGGTCAAGCCGTCACGAGGATCGGCATACGCGCGCCCGGCGACAGGCCACAGCCACGGCGCTCGCCCGGCCCAGCCGTCCACCGGCCGCCAATCGCCGCCGCGGTAAAGCAACTGACGCCATCGCCCCTGGTCGAAAACCTCCAAACTGCACAGCTCCGCGCCGTCCTGCGCGGATAGCGCCGCAGCAGTGCCCGCGGCATCGCTGCGCAGCGACACCACCGGCCGACCTTGCCGCTGCGTCATCGCCGCGGTGTGAGCCGCCAGCCCCTGGCGATTCTTCTTTGTGCATCCGTTGGAGTTCACGCTCCGTCCAATCATGGGGTGCATCCCGCCCGCGTTCGCACCGGGGCCTTTGATGATCGTGCCGGGTGGCTAGGGCGCATCGTCGTACCTACGGAGGGTGATGATCGTCGGCTGCTCGCTGATGAGGATGTCGGGGATGATCAGGCGATCGCCTTCAGCCCGCGAGGGCAGGTCAAGACGATGCTGATACTCGCGCAGCGGGATTTGCTGCGGCCGGCCCCAGTCGCTGCTGCGCACTACGACATTCCATCGGCCGCGGAGGGGATACCGCAGGTCGCGGTACGCCAGGTAGATCAGCAACTGATCGCCCTGGCGGACATAAGCGCTGACGTAAGGATCGGACGGAGCAAGCAGAATTCGGCCGCCGTCGGGTGTGGGCACTGCGTCTGCCGGCTCCAGCTCGATGGCGAAATCCGGGCGGGTCAGGCGGTCGCGGTCGTAAAAAGTTTGCGCGATGGCCTGATAGGCGTACCAGGCCTGGCTGAACGCAGCCGGCTGGTTCTGATCGGGAAAACGCGCGATGCCGAAGTTCTGACGGGTGTCCGCGGTGACGCTGAACTGATAAAGATAGTAAGGCGCGTTATCCCAGCCCATCTCCCAGAGGGTGAACATGGCCTGGGCGACCTGCGCCGCTTGATGCTCGTCGTCGAGGCCGTGAAAGTTCTCCGCGTAGCCCACGCCGTTGGCGAAAAACTTCACCTGCGGCCAGGCCCGGCGGGCACGGTCCATCAGGTCCTGCACCTCCCACGGGTTCTCAAGGTGCTGATAGACAAGGTTGCAGGCGATGGCGTCGGCGTAGCGCGGCAGCCCCAGGCGGATCAGATCGAGCTGCCAGTCCGTGGCCGGGCTGGAGCTGGCGGCGCAGGCGCTGATGAGGGCGTCGGGGTCAGCCTGGCGGATGGCGCGGGCCGCGGGGATGAGAAATGTTTCCATGTACGCGCGGGCTGAGCCGTCGTAGCCGGTCGGCGTGAAAACCTTGTTTTCCTCATCCCCGATCACGTAATGATGGATGCGGCCGCGATACCGCGTCGCGATACGGCCGATCCACTCCGCGTAGGCCTCAATGGAGTTGGCCTCCTCCACCGGGTGCCAGCGCCCATTCCATTCGCGGAAGCTGCCCAGCCGGAAGGAGGGCTTGATGCCCAGTTCGTGGGCGGTGTCGACGAACAGGTCCAGCTTGCGCAGATACACCTCGCCGATGTGATCTTCGGGATACTGGCCGCGCCAGTAATCCCCGCCGAACGTCTCGTGCTGCCACCAGTAGATCAGCGCCTGCGCGTGCGTGGCGCCCAGGTCGCGCAGCGAGCCCAGGCACCAGCGGGTGAATGATTCATCGGGGCTCAGGTAGTAATAGACCATGCCGTAAGGCGTCTGGCGCTGCTCGAAGGGGATGGGCGCAGGCTCAGGCCGAAGCGGCCGATCAGCAGGCTCCGCCGGGGCCGACGCAGCCACGCCCAGCAGGATGGAGACGATCATCCACCCCATCCGCCGCCGGGGCGTTGGCCTGCCATGGGTTTCATCAGGCATCGCTTTCACCGCTCCTCGAAGATTTCCAGGTGCAGGTCCCAGTCGGTCGGCTGGCTGTTGCGGTAGAGCCGGCCGTCGGCGTATCCGTCCGGCCCGCACCAGAGCAGGACCGGGCGTGCCCGATCACCCGCAGCCAGGCTGTCGCCCGCGCAGGCGAACTCGATGAGGTACGTCTTGCCGCGCTGGACCGTCGCGTGGAGTGGAATCGCCAGGTCGCTGTCCACGCCGTGCTGGCCGGTGGGAATGCTGCGGGCGCTGATGCGCGTCTGCGCCACCGGCGGCGAGTTCAGCGAAGCCGCCACATCACCGTCGAAGGCCACCAGTCGCACGATCAAGTCAGGCGTCTGGCCTTCCTGGTCGCCCAAGGCACGCAGATGGACTACGACCGCGCCGATCCGATCGCTTGAAGCCGTCAGGCTCTGCTGCACAGGCTCAGCGGGCTTGACGATCGCCCCGTACATCAAGGTGGGGTAGTGAACGCTGCGGCGGAGGAACGTCACGCGCAGACCGCTCAGGGAAGCGGCGGCCCGCTGATCGTGAACCCCCGCGAACAGACGCAGCGAATCCACGGCATGGCTCAGGGGCAAAACCGCAGCGACGGGCGTGGGTTGCTCCAGCGGCAGGGGATTCTGCCAATAGCCCAGCGGATAGCCGCTGCCGGCTTCGTGCGCGGAGAAGGCCACGCTGCCCGGCGTTGCGGCGCTGAGCCGGGCCTCGATCAGCACAGCGTCCGTGCCGGTCGGCGGGGCGAGCGCTGCGGTCACAACGCCCGCGGTCGCAGGCCGATGGGCCTCGATGGCCCAGCCGCTGTCGTCACGCCGCTGGATGTACGCTGTATCGCCCACCACCTCCGCTTCATCCCAAGGCTTGCTGGCGCCCCAGGCAGTGGCCAGGCCGGTCAGCAGGGTCAGCCAGGCGATGCCGAAGCAGCGGTAGAACCGTCTCCAATGCCGCTTGGGCATCTGCGTCCAGGAGGGGAATCGGTGTTTCATGGCGATGATTCAGCGGCGGATAGTTCTGACTCAGCCGGCGATTCGGATTCCTCAGCGACGCCCTGGCCGATGTGCCGCAGCTTGGGCAGCTCGAACAGATCGCGCGCCACCAGCACCGCAGCGCCGAGCAGGGGGGATCGCTCCTTGGCAGCAGCCAGCCCCACCTGGAGCTGCTCGCGGAGCTTGGGCAGGGCATGCTGTTCGATCTGGCTCCGCACCGCGTCCAGGATCAACTCGTCAGCGGTGTCGATGGCGCCGCACAGAACAAGTCGGTTGGGCGCGAAGACGTTGATCATGTTGGCCGCGGCGATGCCGATGTAGCGGCCCACGTCGCGGACGATCCGGGCGCAGTCCGCGTCGCCTTCCTTGGCCAGACGGTAGACCAGCTCCGGCCGCAGGGGCTCTCCCTCCTCCATGGCCTGGCGCACCGCCTGGCATCGCCCCT
>DASVCG010000365.1:0-3136 GCA_036381755.1 Phycisphaeraceae bacterium
GTTGCTGCGCGCCCAGGCCGCTTTGTTGCGGGGCGAGCCGGAGCGGGTGCTCCAGTGGCTGGCGGGCCAGGACTCAGCCCAGGCGGTTTGGCTGATGGCGCAGGCGCATGAGCAGTTGGGCGAGATGGACCAGGCGGTCGCCCTGCTTCGGCCGTGGCGGGACCGACTGGAGGTCGGCCGGCTTCCGCCGACCGCTGCTGACCGCACCGCTGCGGCGCAGGCGCTGGCGCTTTTGGCGCGGCTCGAGGGTCGGCCCGCGCAGGATTACGAGCTGGCGATGGAGATCCTGGGGCAGGTGCGGCAGGAATTGGACCCGCTTTACTGGCCCGCGTACGTGGCTGAGGCGGAACTGCTTTTAGAGAAAGACAACCGTGCTGAGGCCGTCGATGCGCTGCTGGAGGCTTTGTCGCTGAGCCCGCGATGCGGGCCGGCGTGGCGTCATCTTGGGCAGTTAGCGGCGACGGGATTCGACTTCCAGCGTGCCGGCGCTGCGATTGAGCAGCTCCGCCGCATCAACCCGCATCACCTGCTGGCGGACCTGCTGGAAGCCCATACGTGCCTCATGCAGCGCGACTCGATCGCAGCGGGGCAGGTCGTTACGCGGGCGCTGGCGCGTTATCCGCATCAGCGGGAACTGCTGGCCCTGCGCGCCGCAGCGGAGGCGCTTGGCGACGATGAGGCGGCCTGGCGGGCAGCGATTGAGGCGTTTGACGCGGTGTCGCCCGGCTCGGCAATGGCGCACCAGCTCGCGGGAATATACCTGTCGCTGTGGCGGCAGTACGAGGCGGCTGAGACAGTGCTGCGCGAAGCCGTCCGCCGTCAGCCCAACTGGCCTGCGCCGCGGATCGAGCTGGGCCTGATGCTCATGCAGGCCGGCCGGCTCGACGACGCCCGCGTGGAGCTGGCCCGCGCCGCCGAGCTGGACCCCTTCAACCGCCGGGCCAACAACCAGCTCAAGCTCGCTGAGGCGCTGAGAAGCTACGAGGTGATCGAGACGGAGCATTTCATCATCCGCTACCACGATGGCGTCGACGCGGCGCTGGCGCAGGACATGCCTGAGGCGCTGGAGGGCATCTACCGCCAGGTCACCGGCGCTTTTGAGCATCAGCCGGCACGCAAGACGCAGATCGAGCTGATGCCTGATGAGGATTGGTTCGGCGTGCGGATCACGGGTTTGCCGGAGATCTGGACGATCGCCGCCAGCACGGGGGATGTGATCGCGATGACCCCGCCGCGCGACGGCCCGCGTCAGCGCGGCATTTACGACTGGGTGAACGTCATCCGCCACGAGTTCGTGCACACCGTCACGCTCAGCCAGGCGCGCAACCGCCTGCCGCACTGGCTAGCCGAGGCGTGCGCGGTCTGGCAGGAGCGCGTGCCGCGCGATTACGAAACCTGCCGGCTGCTGACCTGGGCGCTTCAGCAGGACAAGCTGTTCGAGCTGGACCAGATCAACTGGGGCTTCATCCGCCCGCGGGCCGAGTACGAACGGCCGCTGGCCTACGCCCAGGCGTACTGGATGCTCGAATACATCGTGCATCGCTGGGGCCGACAGGCTGTGCTGGACCTGATCGAAGCCTACGGCCGGGGCGGGCAGGAGATCGCCACGCTGGAGCGCATCCTGGACTGCGATCAGCAGGCTTTCATGTCGCAGTTTAAGCAGTGGGCGCGATCGCAGGCGCAGCAATGGGGCCTGCTCCATCCGCCGCTGGACCCGCGGCTGCAAGCCATCCTCGAAGGCTCGTCCGGCCAGGATCTGGACGCCACGCAGCTTACGGAATTGGCTGCGCAGCACGGCGATCATCCGGAGCTGCTGCGTTTGGCTGCGCAGCGGGCGATGGCGCAGGACGACCCGGCCGCGGCGCAGCAGGCGGTGATGCGCTACGCTGCTGCCTGCCCCGTCGACCCCTGGCCGATGCGGGCGATGGCGAACCTGGCGATCCGCACGGGCCGCGTTGAGGAAGCCATCGCCCACCTGGAGCAACTGGATCGGCAGGAGACGCACCACGGCGACTGGGCGCACCAATTGGCTAAGCTCTACCGTCAGGCCGGTCGACTCGACGACGCCGGCGACGCCATGCGGCGAGCGCTGGAGCGCGAACCCTACAACGCCTCCTACCGCGAGCTGGCCGCCACGATCGCCCTGCAACGCGGGCTTGAGCCCGAAGCGCTGCGTCACCTTCAGGCCCTGGCGGCCATCGAGCCTGGCCGGGCGATTCATCAGGTGCGGCTGGCGGCGCTGTATCAGCGGATGGGACAGCCATCGGAGGCCCAGGCTGCTGCCCAGCGCGCCCGCCAAATCGACCCCAACGCGCCTGTGGAGCGGTTCCTGACTCCCGCGACTTCTCCATCCGCGCCCTGACAGGAATCAGGGAGAACCGATCACCAATCCAGGGGCTCAAGCCACGCTTGGCGCAGCTCGTCGAGGCGGGCGGAAAGCACCTGCCCGTCGCGCAGCGTGCGGAGCGTGAGGCGGTCGTGGTCGGCGAACGTGCCGATCTGCCCGAAAGGGATGTTTGCGCTGCGCAGGGCGCGTGTCACCGCGTCCAGGGCCGCGGGCTCGACCTCCAGGAGATACCGGCTGGGCGTCTCGGCGAAGCAGGCGGTGATGAGGTCCAGCTCGCGGTCGGTGGGCAGCGCTGCCAGGTCGAGGTCGAGGCCGACGCGACCGGCGAAGGCCATCTCCGCCGCTGCCACGAGCAGCCCGCCATCGGAGCAGTCGTGTGCCGAAGCGACCAGGCCGCGCTGGATCAGCCCCGCCACCGCGCGGGCTGTGGCTGGGCCGCGTGCGAGGTTCACGCGGGGGATGCGGCCGTCGCGGCTCCAATCATCGCGGCCCGCGTCGATCATGCGGTAGTGCGACCCGCCCAGCGCCGAGGTGGTTTGGCCCACGATCAACAGCGCGTGGCCAGCGGCCTTGGCGTCCATCGTGCAGCAGCGGGCCACGTCCGGCACGATGCCCAGCGCGGTGATGAGCAGCGTCGGGGGAATCGTGATGACCTTGCCGTCCTCCGTGGTGAACTGGTTGCTCAGCGAGTCCTTGCCGGAGATGAACGGCGTGCGGTACGCCAGCGCGCCGTCGTAGCACGCCTCCGCGGCGCGGAGCAGCGACCCAAGCTGGTACGGGTCGTCGCAC
>DASVCG010000366.1:0-3669 GCA_036381755.1 Phycisphaeraceae bacterium
TGAGTCCGAAGAAGCGGAGGCGGCCCCGGCTGCGCAGGAGGCCGGTTCGGGTTCGCGTCGCCGCCGCCGACGCCGACGCAGCCGGCGTAAAGGCCAGGAGGGCCAGGGCGAGTCCGAGCCTGCTGTGCAAGCTGCCGAGGCGCAGCAGGAAGACGCCTCCCTCTTCGCCCCGCCCGCGGAACATCCCGCAGAGCATCCCCCAGAGCATGAGGAGGAGTCCGCCAGCGGGGAGGCCGGCGAGGATGCTGACGCCTCCGCTGCCCCGGCCCAGGCGCAGCAGAACCAGTCGCAGCAGGAAGGCCAGGCGGCCAGCGGGCAGGAGGGCCAGGCTTCCAACGGCCGACGAAGGCGGCGACGGCGAGGCGGACGCGGGCGACGCTCCAATTCATCCACCCCCGACAACGGCCAGCCGCAGGCCTCCGCCCCTGCTTCGCCCCCGCCCGCCAAGGCCGCTGAACCGCCCCCAACGCCCGTTGTCGGCAGTGGTTATCGCAACCGGCTGCTGGGTGATGTTTCTTCCGCCTCCCGCCCGACGGACAGGACCGGCTCCTCATGAGCGATTCGCGCCCCCAGCAGCGCCGGCTGATCGTCCTGGGCTCGACGGGGTCCATCGGCGTCAACGCCCTGGAGGTGGTCGACCACCTCAACCGCACGGGCGCCGCCTCGATCCAGGTGGTGGGTCTGGCCGCCTGCCGCAGCGTCAAGCTCCTGGCCCAGCAGGCCCAGCAGTTCGGCGTCCAGCACGTGGCGATTGCTGAGGAGGCCCTGGCGCCTCAGCTCCAGGCGGCGCTGCCTCATGCGCAGGTGTTCAGCGGCCCGGACGCGGCCCAGCGGCTGGTGGAGGAGGTGGCCGCGACGGACCTTTTGGCCGCGATGGTAGGCGCTGCGGGCCTGCCCGCCACGCTGGCCGCGGCGAAGCGCGGCATGAGCATCAGCCTGGCCAACAAGGAGACGCTGGTGGCCTCCGGGGCGCTGATCACCCCCCTGGTCCGCCAGCACCAGGCGCGGCTGCTGCCGGTCGATTCGGAGCACTCCGCGGTGTTCCAGTGCCTGGACGGCTGCCCGCCTCAACGGGTCAGGCGGATCGTTTTGACCGCTTCGGGCGGGCCGTTCCGCACCGCGGACAAGGCTGCCATGGCCAACGCCACGGTCGAGGAGGCGCTGCGTCACCCCACCTGGCAGATGGGGCCCAAGATCACCATCGATTCGGCCACGATGATGAACAAGGCGCTGGAGATCATCGAGGCGCACTGGCTCTTCGGCCTGCCCGGCTCGAAGATCGACGTGATCATTCACCCGCAGTCGGTGGTGCACAGCTTTGTGGAGTTCACGGACCATTCGGTGCTGGCGCAGCTTGGCCCGCCGGATATGCGCACGCCGATTCAGTACGCGTTGACGTATCCGGACCGCCCGCCGGGGTGCAGCCGAATGATGGACTGGTCGCGGCTGTCGTCGTTGACGTTCGAGCCGCCGGACTTCGACCGCTTCCCGGCGCTAAAGCTGGCCTACGATGTGATCGACGCGGGCGGGACCGCTGGGGCGGTGCTCAACGCGGCCAATGAGGCAGCGGTGGAGGCGTTCCTGAGCCGCCAGATCCGGTTCGGGCAGATCGTCGAGCTGGTGACCGAGGCGTTGGGGGCGGTCCAGCCCAGGCCGCTGGAGAGTCTGGAGACGGCCCTGGAGGCCGATCGACAGGCCCGGGCGTTTGTGTCGCAGCGGATCGCCCGGGCCGCTGTGCGGATTTGACCGGCCGCGCAGCCGTGGCGGCACAGGAAAACAGGATTTGGCATGAGCCTGCTGAGCAACTCCTACATCGCGTTCATCTTCATCCTTCTGAGCTTCGGCTTCCTGATCTTCGTTCACGAGCTGGGCCACTTCCTGGTGGCCAAGTGGGTGGGCATCCGGGTGACGCAGTTCGCCATCGGGTTCGGCCCGTCGATTCTGACGTGGCGGAAGGGGATCGGGTTGCGCATCGGCTCGACGGAAAGCGAGTACGAGCGCCGGGCCAAGGAGGCCCTGCGCAGCAAGGGGGTTGACTTGGAGCAGGCGACGCCCGCCCAGCTCTACGACGCTGCTGACGCCCTGGGCCTGGGCGAGACGGAATACCGCCTGAACTACCTGCCGCTGGGGGGCTACGTGAAGATGGTGGGCCAGGAGGACCTGGACCCGACGGCCCGCAGTGACGATCCTCGCTCGTTCAACGCCAAGCCGATCTGGGCGCGGGCGTGCGTGATCAGCGCGGGGGTGGTGATGAACCTGATCGTGGGGGTGATTTTCTTCATCATCGCCTTCATGTCGGGGGTGGAGTTTCCGCCAGCGGTGGTGGGCGGGGTGCAGCCGGGCTCGCCCGCGGCGACGGCGATGGCCCAGGGGCACGAGGATGATGCCGCCTATCAGGGCCTGCGGGCGGGCGATCGGATCACCCACATCGACGGCGAGCCGGTCAAGGACCTGATCGACGTGACGCTGGCCTCGGCGCTGGGCCGGGCGGATGTGCCGCTGACGCTGCGGGTGGAGCGGGCGGGCGAGCCGACGCCGCTGCACTTCCGCATGACGCCCCGGCCGGACCCGGTGGAAAAGCTATTGAAGCTGGGCATCCTGCCGCCCTGGACGCTGGAGGTGGCCGCGGTGGCCCCCGACAGCCCCGAAGCCAAAGCGGGCGTGCAGCCGGGGATGCACGTGGCCGCGGTGGACGGCCAGCCGGTCGCCAGCTACGCCGAGTACGAGCAGGCCCTGACCGCCCGCGCTGGCGAGCCGGTGAAGGTGACGTTCAGCGACCCCAAGACCGGCAAAAGCGTCGAGGTGGAGCAGGCTGCGCTGGCGATGCTCCAACTGCCCGATGACCCCCAGGCCCCGGCCCAACTGGCCGGCCTGGTGCCTCCCACGCTTATCGTCGGCTTTGCAGGCCCGTCCACCCCTGCTGAGCAGGCGGGCCTCCAGGCGGGCGACCTGGTCGCTGCCATCGACGGCGAGCCCTGGCCCACCATCCGCCAGATGCAGCAGGCGGTGACGCAGGCCGGCGACCGCTCCGTCTCCATCACCGTCTGGCGTCAGGGCCGAATGGTCGACCTGGGCGGCGTACGGCCGCAGGACGGCCGACTGGGCGTCGCCCTGACCCACTGGCTCGATGAGCCCCTGGTGGGCAGCACCGTGCCCGGCTCGCCCGCAGCGGGGCTGAACCTGCCCGGCGGCTCACGCATCCTGAGCATCAACGACACGCCCGTGCAATCCTGGGCGGACATGCAGCGCATCTTTAGCTCGCTGGCCGCCAGCGATGCGGACGGCCCCATCGAGGTGCGGCTCAGCTACACGCTGAACCTGACGAACCAGCCCCAGGAGCAGGCCACGCTCACCCTCACGCGCGAGGATGTCGAACAATTGGCCCAGGCCCGCTGGGCGTCGCCTGACACGATCGCCTTCGCCCCCCTGCTGGAGCGCGTCTCGGGAAGCAACCCCTGGGAAGCGACCCTGCTGGGCGTGGAGAAGACGCATCAATTGATGCTCCAGACCTACGTGACGCTGCTGCGCCTGTTCCAGGGCACGGTGAAGGTGGAGCACCTGCGCGGGCCGGTGGGCATCGTGGATGAGAGCACCAAGGTGGCCAAGCAAGGCTGGGAGTATCTGCTGTTTTTCATGGGCCTGATCAGCGTGAACCTGGCGGTGCTCAAC
>DASVCG010000367.1:0-2896 GCA_036381755.1 Phycisphaeraceae bacterium
TGTGGTCTGCAACCCGACCACATGAAGTCGGAATCGCTAGTAATCGCGCATCAGCAACGGCGCGGTGAATGTGTTCCTGAGCCTTGTACACACCGCCCGTCACGTCATGGGAGCCGGCAACACCTGAAGTCCGTGCGCTAACCTCCCCCTTGTGGGTGCAGGAGGCAGCGGCCGAGGGTGGGGCTGGTGACTGGGACGAAGTCGTAACAAGGTAGCCGTAGGGGAACCTGCGGCTGGATCACCTCCTTTCTAAGGGATAACTTAGAACGCGGAGCCGGAGCGATCCGGCCCGTGAACGTCAACGCAGCCTCGCCCCCCCATCGCCTCAAGCCGTAAAAAGGACCAAAGGGCTGGTCCCAGCGGCGGCAGGCAACGGGGATATCGGCGTGGTAACACGTCGAGAAGGCGCCCAACTGTTCACTTGTCAGCGATCCGCGACCGCGAATCGTCACCGGCCAAACGAAAAGCCTCCGCCAAAAGCGGAGGTTTTTTCTTGCGCCCAGCTCACCGAACCTGCGCCCACCCTGCTGAGAACGCCCAGGCGGCCGTCACCCTCCCCTTCCAACGGTTTTTCCTGCGCCTGGCCCGCTGCCCCCCTGCTGACGCTCTAGCTGCCTGGCGCGGGCCTCTTGAACAATGCTGTGCGGGGTCGCATAACCCGCGATCAGCCGCGCAGGGTGTGCCGACTGCGGTAGCGGGCGGGCGTGACGCCCACCGCGGCGCGGAAGGCGCGGTAGAAATTGGGCAGGTCGGTGTAGGTCAGCCGCTGGGCGATGGTCTTGATGGGCAGGTCGGTTTCGCGCAGCAGGCGCATCGCCTCCTGGAGGCGCAGGCGGTGCAGGTGACGGCCGGGCGGAACGCCCAGCCAGGCGCGGAACCGCTGGCGGAAATGGCTCGCGGAGAGCCCGACCTGCCGGGCCATCTGCTCCACCGTGATCGGCCGATGCAACTGCGTGCGCAGCCAGGCGTCGAGCTGCTCCCACACGATAGGCGGCCCGCTCGGCATTGAATCGGCGTCGAAAGGGTCAAGCTGGGCCAGGATCAGCGTCAGCATCGCCACGCGCATCGCGTGCACCGTTTCGTCTTGCGGCTCGAACGCCAGTTCCAGCGCCCGGCGGATGTCGCGGCACACCGCGTCAACCCGCCGCATCCGCAGCACCTCATACCCCCGCTTCCTGCCCTTCAGGCGGCGCAGCGGCAAGGGTAATAGCGCGATGTTCGCCCCGGCGTCAAACCCGAAATGCTGCACCGAAACCTTGCACGCCTTCCCCTGCGCAGCACCTTCGAACCGTGTGTGCGGATAAATCAGCACGCCGGCACCCGCCTCCAGCACCTGCTCCCAGCGCCGCTCGAGGATCAGCCGCAGCCGCCCCTCGTGAACGCACAGCAGGTCGAAGCGGTCCCACCGCGAGGGAGGGATCGGCCGCTGCGGCCCAACGCTGCCCCAACCGTAATCGAAGAACCGGATCATGCCGCTGCCTGACAAGAAATCATCGAAAATGACAATGACGTTACCTCATTGTACCGCGACAATAGGCCTGTTGAGGTGATGGGGTCATCATTCAAGACAAACTCTTTTTTCAGGATCAACCCCGATGCAAGCTACCTCCGTCGATCTGGTGCGGGCCTATGAGCGCGATGGTGTGGTGCGTGTGCGTTCGTTGTTCGACGCCTCGCGGATGGCTGAGATCCGCCGGGCACTGAGCCGCTATGCGCGGGAGGTGGTCCCCTCGCTGCCGGCCAAGGATGTGACCTTCGAACCCGATGGGAAAACGGTGCGCAATCTTTGGCGGATGGACCGGCACGACCCGTTCTTCAAGGATCTGGCCGGCGACGCGGACCTCTTGGCGCTGGTGCGGGAGCTGGTGCACGGCGAGCCGGTTCTGATGGGCGTGGAAACTTTCAACAAGCCCGCGAGGGTTGGCTCGGGCGTGCCGGCACATCAGGACAACGCCTATTTTTGCCAAAGCCCGCCGGACGCGCTGACCATCTGGCTGGCGGTAGACGCAGCGACGCAGGCCAACGGCCCGATTTATTACATCCGCGGCTCGCACAAGCTGGGCATGCTGCCGCACAAGCCCTCGGGCGTGAAAGGCAACTCGATGGGGCTGGATGCTCCCTTCGATGACCGCGATCCATTCATCGGCACGCTGGAAGCCGGGGACGCGCTGATCCACCATTGTCAGACGATCCACTACAGCGCCCCCAACACGACGGACCAGCCCCGCTGCGGGCTGCTGATGGTCTTTCGCGGCGAGCACACGCGGACCGATCCCCAGCTCCAGGCCCGTTACGCGCTGGGCGGCGCGGTAAGTTGAACTTCCGTGAGGGGCCGGGGCGCGAGGCGCAGAGGCGCAACGCCCCGCTGCGGACGGTGTGAATCTCCTTTTTGAATCCTCATGCTTGGATCCCTCATGCGCCAACCCGTTGAATTGACGCGGACCGTTCTCTTTCAGGGGCAAGCCGGCAGCCGCACCGCCAGCGTCTGCTTCCCCTCTATCTGCAAAACCCAGAGCGGCCGCCTGCTGGCGTCGTGGCGCATCGGCTCAGCCAAGGACTCCGCTGATGGCACCGTCTGTCTGTCCTGGTCGGACGATCAAGGCCAAAGCTGGTCCGAGCCGATCCGCCCCTTCGACCGCTCCGCGGACCCGCGTGCTGGTACGTTCGCGCTGGACGGCGTGCTGGGCAATCTGCACCTGGCGGCCCTGACGCCGCTGGCGGATGGGCGCGTGCTGGCGGCGATGATGTGGCTGGACCGTGCCGATCCGCATCGCCCCATGTTCAACGAGCAGACCGAGGGGCTCACGCGCGTCCAGACGCTGCTGGCGCAATCCGAAGACGATGGCGTAAGCTGGTCGGAGCCGCGCCGGCTCGATGCTTCGCCGTTCGATGGCCT
>DASVCG010000368.1:0-5621 GCA_036381755.1 Phycisphaeraceae bacterium
CAAGTTCGAGGCTGCGCCGGACGCCACCGCACAGGAGGATTTCGACCAGGCCGTTGGCGGAGCCCGCTTGTCCCCGCCGGCTCAGCCCGCGACGCCTTCGCCCGCTTCATCCTCCGCTGATCAGGACCAGATCGACACCACCCGCCGCTTGCTGGACGCCAAGCGACGCACACGCCGGAGCATCCAGGGGCCCGATTAAATAAAGGAACATGCGCCCGCATGCTTGACTGTCTGAACATCATCCACCACCCACCGGCACAGCACGGGAGCCGCTTATGACACAAGCCAATTCTCCAAAGACCCAAGAGACCCAAGTGACTCAAGAGCAAATCCTCGAACAGGCCCAGCAGTTCCGCCAGGATTACGAATCGCTGAGCCAGCAGATCGGCCGCGTCATCGTCGGGCACCGCGACATCGTCGACGGCGTGCTCACCTGCCTCTTCGTCGGCGGCCACGCGCTGCTCGAAGGCGTCCCCGGTCTGGGCAAGACGCTGCTGGTCCGCAGCCTCAGCCAGGCGCTGTCGCTCAAGTTCAGCCGCATCCAGTTCACCCCCGACCTGATGCCCGCGGACATCACCGGCACCACCATCGTCGTCGAAACCCGACGCGACGACGGCACCACCCATCGGCAGTTCCAGTTCCGCCCCGGCCCCATCTTTGCCCAGATCGTCCTGGCCGACGAGATCAACCGCGCCACGCCCAAAACGCAATCCGCCATGCTCGAAGCCATGCAGGAAAAAAGCGTTTCCGTCGGCGGCGCGACCTACCCCATGGAAAAACCCTTCTTCGTCCTGGCCACGCAAAACCCCATCGAGCAGGAGGGCACCTACCCCCTGCCCGAAGCGCAATTGGACCGCTTCCTGCTCAAGCTCGACGTGGGCTACTCCAGCCGGGAGGAATTGCACGAGATTTTGAACCGCACCACGCAGGCCCACTCGCCGCAGATCGAGCCCGTGCTCGACGCGGAGAGCATCCTCCGCCATCAGCAACTCGTTCGGCGGGTCCTGATCGCCCCGCACGTGCAGGATTACGCCATCCGCTGCGTGCTGGCGACGCACCCGGACGGCCCGTTCGCGACCAGCCTGGCCAAGCGGTTCGTCCGCTTCGGCGGCTCGCCCCGCGCCGCCCAGGCGCTGGTGCTGGCGGGCAAGGTCCGCGCCCTGATCGACGGGCGGGCGCACGTGAGCATCGACGACATCAAGGCCGCCCTCCTGCCCGCCATGCGACACCGCATCCTGCTCAACTTCGAGGGCCAGGCTGAGGGCATCACCCCCGACATGGTCCTCAACGACATCGCCGACCACCTGCCGGTGGAGATGACAGCGGTGCGGTGAGCGTCGCGCCGCGAGTGGACAGGATTTTGAGAAGGTTCAGATCATGCCAACTCTAGCGCAGCATGGCGATCCGCTGATCACAATCATCATCCTTCTTGTAATTTGGTTCGAAATCGGTGCGGCGGTGTGTGGGCTCGTGTCGGTCGGGCTCTCGTTTTCCAGATTCCTGGCAGCGGCAAGAGGCTTAGCGTGGATCGCCCTTATCTCCGGGATTCTTTGGTTCCTCGCACTTGCGGGGTTGACTGTGCCATATGGGCTGGATCACATCGTTCTCCAGCTCAGTCGACCCATGAGTTGGCTGGGAGCTGCTCCGGTGGCGCTTGGCATGATCGGACTGATTCTTGTAGCCCGTAGAAAACGAACGTCGTCAGGCCTTTGTTCCAAGTGCGGCTACGATCTTCGCGGCTCGCGGCATAGCGATCAATGCCCCGAGTGTGGAGCACCTATAGACCAACCCCTGGGCGCGAGCCACCTGGATAAAAGCCGGCAGCTAACGGCTACGAACAAACATGGCTGAAACCACCACCACGCACGACCTGCTCACCCCCGAGTTCATCCAGCAGCTCGACCGCCTAGACGTGCTGTCGCGCAAGATCCTCTGGGGCAGGCTCCAGGGTGAGCGCCGGTCCAAGAAGCGCGGCCAGAGCGTCGAGTTCGCCGACTACCGCCCCTACACCGTCGGCGATGACCTTCGCCGCATCGATTGGAACCTCTTCGCCCGGCTCGACAAGCTCTTCCTTCGCCTTTTCATGGAGGAAGAAGACCTCTCGGTCACCATCGCCATCGACATCACCGCGTCGATGGACTACGGCGACCCGCCCAAGCTGCTCTACGCCAAGCGGCTCGCCGCGGCGCTGGGCTACATCGGCCTGGCCCACTACAACCGCGTGAACCTCCTGGCCTTCACCGACCGCGTGGCCGACCAACTCCCCTCGCTGCGCGGCAGGCGGCCCATCCCGCGCATGCTCGAATTCCTCCAACGCCAGCAGCCGCCCCAATCACAAGCAGCCGGCAACCTCGCCCAGGTGTGCAAGCACATCGCCCTCCTGCAACGTCAGCCGGGCATCGTCGTGCTTATCAGCGATTTCTTCGACAAGGGCGACCTGGCCCAGGCGCTGCGCTACCTGGCCAGCGACCGCCTGGACGTCTACGCCATCCAGGTCCTCTCGCCCCAGGAGGTGGATCCGGCTCGCGGCGGCATCATCGGCGACCTGCGCCTGCGCGACGTGGAGGACCACGACACCGCGGAAGTGTCCATCAGCCCCGCCCTGCTCAAGCGCTATCAGGCCAACCTTCAGGCCTACTGTCAGCACGTGCGTGAAATGTGCCTCAAGCGCGGTGTCGCTTATCTCGTGAGCCAGACCAGCGTGCCGCCCGAATCCGTGGTGCTCACGTACCTGCGGCAAAGGGGGCTATTGGGGTAGAACGATGAGCTTCCTCTCGCCTGTTGCTGCGCTGATCGCCGCGGGGATCGCCATCCCCCTGCTGGTGCTGCTTTACTTCCTCAAGCTCCGCCGCAGGGAGGTGACGGTCCCCAGCACGCTCCTGTGGAAGCGTGCGGTGCAGGACCTCCAGGTCAACTCGCCCTTCCAGCGGCTGCGACGGAACCTTCTGCTGCTGTTGCAACTTCTGATCCTGGCGGCGCTATTGATCGCGATGGCCCGCCCAGCCATGCAGGCGGCAAGCCATCCGGGCCAGCGCGTCGCCATCCTCATCGACCGGTCCGCCTCCATGAACGCTGCTGATGTCTCGCCCACCCGGCTTGACGCGGCCAGGCGTGCTGCGCTGGACCTGATCGACAGCCTCGCCTCCGGCACACTGCCCGGCCAGGCGGGCGCGGCGATGATCATCGGCTTTGCCGACCGCGCCCAGGTGCTCCAGACGCCCACCAGCGACCTGACGCTCCTGCGCGCCGCGGTGCGGTCCATCCAGCCCACCGATCAACTGGGCAACCTCGACGCCGCCCTGCGCGTCATCGAGCCCTACGCCATGCAGGCCCAGGCCGAGGGCGGCCAGCCCCTGATCGTCTACATCATCAGCGACGGCCGCGTCCGCCTCCCCGAGGGCCAAGCGCCCTCCCTCCACGGCGCGGACCTGCGCTACGTCCGCATCGGCCAAACCGACTCGCCGCCCGACAACGTCGGCATCGTCTCCTTCGCCGCCCGGCGAGACCTGGACCGCCCGCACCTGGTGCAGGTCTACGCCCGGCTCATCAACACCAACGCGGCCCCGACGCGCATCAACGTGATGCTGCGCCTCGACGGCCAAACCGCCCGCGTCGAGCCGGTGAGCCTCCCCCCCGCGGGCGACGCCGGCCCCGGTCAGCAGCCTGTGCAGTTCGAGTTCGCCCTGCCCGGCGCTGCTCTGCTTGAATTGTCGCACGACCACGCCGACCTGCTGACCAGCGACAACACCGCCCGGCTGAACCTGGCGCCGGCCCGCCGTCGGCGAGTCCTGCTGGTGGGCAAAGCCAACGCATTCCTCCAGCGGGCCATCCGCAGCGCAGGCGTGCGCGAGCTGGTGCTGATGTCGCCCGATCAATACGAAAACCAGGACCCGCAACGCTTGACCCGCGCCGGCTGGCGCGACGCCCCCGTCAGCAGCGCCGACGACGGCTTCGACGTCATCATCTTCGACGGCTACGCGCCCAAGGAGCCGCCCCCCGTCAACAGCCTCTTTTTCAACGCCGCCCCGCCCATCGAGGGCCTGGCGCTCAAACCTTCCAACACGGACGAACCGCAGACGCAGGTCGTTCTCGATTGGCAGCGTGACCATCCGCTCTTGCGCCATGTCGTGCTCGATGATGTGCTGCTAAGCTCACCGGGACGGTTAGCTGTGCCCCCCGACGCCGTCGTGCTGGCGGTGGGCCCCGCTGGGCCGCTGATGGCCCAGGTGCAGCACCAGGGCGTCTGGCACATCATCATCAGCTTCGACATTCTGCAAACCAACTGGCCGCTTTACGTGAGCTTCCCCGTGTTCATCAGCAACGCGATGGACACGCTGGGCCTGGGCGGGCCGACCGACGAAGCGGGCCTCTTTTACCGCACCGGCGAGATCGCGGTGGTGCCCCTGGCTGGTCTGGACCAGGGGCAGGTGCGCTACACCGGCCCGGCCCCGCTGGAGGCGCGCATACGTCAGGGGCAGGCGATCCTGCCCGCGTTTCCGCGTGTGGGGGTTTACAAAACCGATGACGACCGGGTCGATCCGCCGTTCGATCAGATCCCCGTCAACCTGCTGGATGAGATGGAGAGCAACCTGACGCCCCTGGATCAACTGCAGGTGGGCGCCGCCACCGCTTCGGGCCAGGCCACCACCGCGGCCATTCAGCGGGAAATCTGGCCCTGGTTCATCTGGGCGGCCCTGGCCGTGCTGCTGACCGAATGGCTCCTCTACACGCGCCGCGTCCATCTCTGATAGGCGGCAGGGGGCAGGGGGCAGTTACGAACCAAAAACAACCTGGCCGGTGCCGCCGGTGATGCGGCCCAGGCGGTAAACAGTCTGGCCGCGGCGGGTGAGGCGTTCAGCGACAGCATCAGCGAAGTGGGGCCGGACGATCACCACGTAGCCGATGCCCATGTTGAACACGCGGAACATCTCTTGTTCCTCAACGTTGCCGTGCTTTTGGAGGAAGCGGAAGACAGGAGGAACGTCCCACGCCTTGCGGTCGATGCGGGCGTTGAGGTGGCTGCCCAGGGCGCGGGGGATGTTGCCGGGCAGCCCCCCGCCGGTGATGTGCGCCATCCCGCCGATGACCTGCTTGACGCGGTAGTATCGGAGCATGGCAACGATCGGCTTGGCGTAGATGCGGGTGGGCTCCAGGAGCACCTGGCCCAAGGTTTTTTGAGGGTCCAGGTCGGGATAAACCTTGTCGAGCTTGAGGCGGGCCTGCTTGAGGATGGCGCGGACGAGGGTATAGCCGTTGGAGTGGACGCCGCTGGAGGCCAGGCCCAGGATGATGTCGCCCGCCTGCACACGACTGCCGTCGATGAGGCGGTTGAGCTCGCACACGCCCACCGCGAAGCCGGCCAGGTCGAAGTCGCCCGGCGCGTAGACGTCGGGCATCTCAGCGGTCTCGCCGCCCAATAGCGCGCAGCCGGCGATCTGGCACCCGTCCGCGACGCCCTCGACGATGGCGGCGCCCACCTCCGGGTCGAGCTTGTGGATGCCGATATAGTCCAGGAATAAAAGCGGCTCAGCCCCCTGGACGATCAGGTCGTTGACGTTCATCGCGACCAGGTCCTGGCCGACGGTGTTGTAGATGCGCAGGTCAGCCGCCAGCTTGACCTT
>DASVCG010000369.1:0-2198 GCA_036381755.1 Phycisphaeraceae bacterium
TCCTTTCTGCCACGTGCGATTCACCTGCTTCGGCTCTGCCGCCGAGTGCCCCGGACATGCGGTGTGCTCTGGCTGGTGATCCACCGTCCAGGGCAAGAACAACCGTTGCGATTCTGTGAGCATCCGCGCTGAGGTGGCGACGACGATATTCCTGCTGACGCCATCATTATCCTGATTTTCATTGGCGCTGATAAGGTTGAAGGTAACGGATTCAGTGTCGCTGCCGCACGGGAAGACGCTGGGATCCGCCTCGGCATCGCCGGCTGCTCGCAGCATATCCAGCGGGGCGTGCTTGCGCCCGCTGATGCCCCTGATGATGAGAGCAAGCATCGTCAGACCTCCTCCCCAGGGTTCCCGTTATCGCCGTCGACAGAACCGCCATTTTCCGGCGTGTCTACGATGTCAACGTCAATGAAATGACCGCTGACGGCACCGCCCGAGGGGTTTTTATTGACGTTGACAGTGTAGACGAAGGACGAATCGCTCGTTTCGTTGACGCCCTGGTTGAGCACCAGACGGCGGGCAGGTGGGCGGCCTCGCCCTTCCTGCGGGGGATAGACCCACTGGCCAAGGCCCGCTTGCGCCAGCTTGTTCAGCGCCTGCTCAGCATCGGCAACTCGGTTATACTGACGGCTCGCCCGCACCAATTCCGACCCACTCATGGACCCGCCCTTGGCCTGAACCAGCTCCCAGAGCTGGCGCAGGGTGCGGTCCTCTTCTGCCTCGCTCAGTGTCTTGTAGACCCGGCGGGTCTCGTTCTTGTACCACTGCACCAGCACCAAGGCTGACCGCATGCTCTCGGCGTCGATGGCCTCGCCCACCGGTTCCCCGGATGCCATGCGAACATGGTGGATCACCAGGGCCAGCCTTGGAGCGTACGCTTCCAGCTTCGACCACGCGGCCGCTAGATCACCGGTAAGCTCAATCTGTTCCTCCGCATGAGCGTTGTAGAACTCGATGAACAGGGTCCTCGCCTCAGGTGAGAGGTCCACCGGAACCGGGTCCAACGCGCCCGTCTGGGCGTTCTCGTTGCCACGCAGCTCCAGCAGCTTCTCCACCAACTGGGCTAGTCTGGCTTCGATCTGGGGCGGGATGCCCGCCTGGGTCCATCGTTTGATCTTGCGCGGAGGCATCGCCAGCAGCAGGCGGGCGGCCAGGCCGTTCTCCCAGTACACCTGCCCCAGCATCCGCGACAGGATGGTAGGCTGGATGCAGCCGATGATACTGATAGCCGCCCGGGGCACGAGGATCGTCCCGCTGCTCTTGCGATCCGCGATGATTGGCTCGGCCCCGTGCATGCTTAGCCAGTGAGCGACGTCCCCGCCCCGCGTGGCGGCGTAGCGGTCCATGGCACCGAACCAGCCGGCCAGCTCGTCCAGGGCCAGGAGCAGCCCGCGGGGGTTAGCCTGGAACAGCGGGATCAGCGCTTCGATGGTGGTGTCATGGACGATGAACCGGACCGGCTGAGGTTTGAGGGGTTTGGTGGGCGGGGGCTCATCGGTCATCTTCTGCCTCATCCACCTCGCCATTTGCCGCTCGTGCTCGGCCATTTCCGCCTCGTATTGCTGCATGGCGAGGTCGTACTCCCGCATCGCGCGGGTTTGGATTTCCCGCAGGGGCTTGAGCACCGCTTTAAAGGCGGGCGATTTCATGGAGCCCGACTCGCCCACGATCAGCGGCCACACCACGGCCGGCTCATGCCATCCGTCCTTGACCCGCACCACCCGGGTATTGCCGATGCACGAGGCGCAGACCCCCAGCAGGGCTTGGGCGATGTAGGACGGGTCGTCGCCGTTGCCCAGGGCGCCGAACCGGTCATCTCCCCACGCATAGACATTGCCATCCTTGATCGCCAAGTTACCTGGCCGCTGCCCAGCCCGCCTTACATCATCCAGTCAAGCCGCCCCGCTCGCTTGCGCCCGCTGCGAGACGGGCTGCATCGGCTCACGCTTCGCTGTGAGGAGATGCCCGAAGCGGCGGAGGTCGAGATCGGAGCGGGCAATTACCCCTAGCTGCGATCTTCCGCGGTCACCGTTCATAGGATCGAAGCGGCTGCGGCACCGGGGATGGTTGCTGCTGGAGATCCGTTCATCAAGAAAATGATGGAACCGCCCTTTTCTCGGAGCCTTGGCCGCTCAATCCCACAATAGCTCCGGGCTGCCTCGCTTCATCGTCGTGCCACAGCGGGGGCAGGGACC
>DASVCG010000370.1:0-2136 GCA_036381755.1 Phycisphaeraceae bacterium
GGTGGGCTGCGTAGCAGAGCCCCCCTGCTGGCGCTTGCTGGCTGGGTCTGCCGACTTGACAGCCCCGGGGCGTTGGCTAGACTGATCCATTCGACATCAGCCCGGCCAGGAGATGGTTTCCGCGATGAATCGCCAGACTTATCAGGCTAAGAATGATGAGGTCCCGCAGCGGTGGTTGCACATCGACGCGACGGACCAAGTGCTGGGCCGCCTGGCTGTCCGGATCGCCACGATCCTGATGGGCAAGCACAAGCCCCAGTACACGCCCCACCACGACACGGGCGATTATGTCATTGTCACCAATGCTGAGAAGGTTCGGCTCACCGGCCGAAAGCTGGATCAGAAGTTCTTCCAGAGCTACAGCGGCTACCCCAGCGGGCTCAAGGAATACAGCTACCGCACGATGCTACAGAAGAACCCCGAGCTTCTGCTGGAGCGGGCTGTGCGGCGGATGATGCCCAAGAACAAGCTCTCCCGCCACATGCTCAAGAAGCTGAAGGTTTACCGCGGGCCGGAGCACCCGCACCAGGCGCAGCAGCCCGAGCCGCTGGTGCTGCAACAGGCTTGATCGACCCGGCCTGTCGGTGCGATAGAATAAGAACCCCGCCCGGCAAGCGGCGGCGCCGCCCGGCGGATGATGAATCGATGACGAGAACCGACGCATGACTCAAGCCCCTACCGCGATTCCTGAGGTTCAGCCCAAGCCCGCAGCCAAGCCGGACGCCGGCGGCTTTTTCTGGGGCACCGGCCGACGCAAGACCTCTGTCGCCCGTGTCCGCATCCGCCCCGGCGAGGGTAAGTTTCTCGTCAACGGCCGAGAGGTGGACCAATACTTCACCGAGCCGCAGCACCGCCTGGCTTGCCGTCAGGCTTTGCAACTGACCAAGACCGAGGGCAAGCTCGACGTGCTGGTGAGGGTGGAAGGCGGGGGGATCACCGGCCAGGCCGGGGCGGTTCTACTGGGCGTGGCCCGTGCCTTGAAGGCCTACGACCCGACCCTGGAGCCGATCCTCCGCGACAACGGCCTGCTCACCCGCGACCCGCGCGAGGTGGAGCGCAAGAAGCCCGGTCAGCCCGGCGCCCGCAGGCGGTTCCAGTTCTCCAAGCGCTAACCGAAGCATTCAAAAGCCCGCCGATCCGGCCACGGTGCTGTTGCGGCGGGCTTTGTGCTGCGCAGGGGTGGGGTTTCGATTTGTCATTGGCGATTGGCGCTGGAGGCCGCCATCTTTCTAGGCTAAACCACCCTTACCCATCGCAAATCATTCTGGTGTCGCCCCCCTGCCGCTTGCCCCCTCCCGACAGGCCGTTATCCTCAAAAGCTATGGACGACCGCCGACGAGCCCGCATCCTCAAGCAGCACGTGCGGACCGATCAGCTTCTGGGCGTCGATGCCGTGCCTCGCCGCGAGCCATCCGCGGAGCCTCATGCTGACGCTTCGCCCGCCTCAGCGGCGGAGTCGCTTCGCCAGGCTGATGGCGACGCGGTTCATGCGGCTCAAGCGGCGTCCCCGGCGGCGCTTTTTGCTGATGATGCGCCGGCCCCGGCGATGCTGAGCCGCGAGGAGAAGATACGCCTGCTTCAAGCGATCGAGGAGCAGGAGGTGCGCACGTGCACGCGGTGCGGGCTGTGCCATGGGCGGACGAACACGGTGTTCGGCGAGGGCGATCCGGATGCGCCGGTGATGTTCATCGGCGAGGGGCCGGGGCAGAACGAGGACGAGCAAGGCCGGCCGTTCGTGGGCCGGGCGGGCGAGCTGCTCACCAAGATGATCACGGCGATGGGCTTCCAACGTCAGGAGGTTTATATCGCCAACGTGGTCAAGTGCCGACCGCCCAACAACCGCGCCCCCACGCCCGAGGAGGCCGCCACCTGCTGGAGCTACCTTCAGCGGCAGATCCAGATCATTCGGCCGAGGGTGATCGTGACCCTGGGCGGCCCAGCGGCCAAAACCCTGCTGGACAGCCGCGAGGGCATCACCCGCCTGCGTGGCACGTGGCACCGTTACACCGGCATCCAGCCGCCTATCCCCGTCATGCCCACCTTCCATCCGGCTTATCTGCTTCGCGCCTACACGCACGAGAACCGCAGCCGGGTCTGGTCCGACCTCCAGGCTGTGATGGCCAGGCTCAAGTCGTA
>DASVCG010000371.1:0-8769 GCA_036381755.1 Phycisphaeraceae bacterium
GCCTGCACCATGCCCACCGACGGGTCGGTGAAATAGTGGATCGTCCGCCGCAGAAAGTGCCGTGGCGGGACGAAGTCCGCGTCGAAAATGGCGATGAACCGCCCCGTGGCCTCGGGCATCGCTTCCGCCAAAGCACCGGCCTTGTAGCCCGTGCGGCGGTCGCGGTGCCGATACTGAATGTTCACCCCCCGCCCGGCCCAGTAGGCCACCCGCTGCTCCGCCATCTCCGCTGAGCCGTCCGTCGAGTCGTCCAGCACCTGGATCTGGAGCCGGTCCGCTGGATAGTCCAACTGGCAGGCCGCGTCGATGATCCGCTGCACCACCGTCCCTTCGTTGTAGACCGGTAGCTGCACCGTCACCGGCGGAAGCTGGTCAAACCGGCGTGCTGGACGCGGGATCTGCCGGCAGTGCTTGTTGTACAGGTGAACCAGCCAGTAGCGATGCAGCCCGTAGGCCGCAATCAGCCCCAGAAGCAGCAGATACAGCACCGTCAGCGGCCAGCGCATCAGGTCCAGGTGAACCCAGGCCAATGCGATCGTGCTCTGTCCCAACACCTTTTGACCCCCTTGGGATGCGTCGATCGGGTCGAGTTCAGGCAATCGCCACGACCCCGCAAGTCGCAAGGACTTATCTTACTTCATCCGACCAGGCTCGTCCCCGCGGGCCCAGCCGCCAGCACCTCTGAAGACCCCAAGGTGTTGAAAAAACGCTGCCCATCATCGTATGGACCTAAAGCCCCCCTGGAAAGCCGTCCGATAAACGGACTGGACCGTGGGCGATCAAAGCGGAGCCGCTCATAAGCCGATTCGGGACAAGGGCCCGATCTCACACCCGGCGAGCAACCCGCCGCCAAGGGGGCTGTTTTCATGAAATGGTCGAACATGCCAGGCGTCGCGGTTTTCGCAGTCACCCTCACGACCGCGGGCTGTTCTCAGTTCTATAACGGGGGCCTGGGCCTGCGCCACGAAGAGCGCCAGATGGTCACGGCGTATCACCAGGCCCAGCAACAGCCAAACCAGCAGCCAGGCCAGGCCCAGCAGGCTGAGGCGGTGCCCCTCGACCCCGTTGAGCCCGTCCAGGTCCGGACGCCGGACCAGCAGCAGGTGGACTTCCAGTCCCCCGACCCCCTCGCAGCGGACGCCTCCGCCCAAGCTCAAGCCGCAGGCCACGCCGCGGCGCCCGGCAGCAGCATGGTCGGCCCGCTGGCGCTTTACGGCCAGGTGGAGCCTCGACTGGTCCCCCGCTCCAGCCCGTTGGACGGCCCGGAAAACCTCCGCCGCATCACCTTCGCCCCCGAAGGGGCCGATTTCGACCCCGCCCTGGACCCCACCGGCAAGCTGCTGGCCTTCGCCTCCACCCGGCACCGACTGACCTCCGATATCTACCTCAAGCGCGTCGGCGGCACGACCATCACCCAGCTCACCAACGATTCCGCCAACGACGTGATGCCCGCCTTCAGCCCCGACGGCTCACGCATCGCCTTCGCCTCCGACCGCGCAGGCAACTGGGATATCTATCTCATGGATATCCGCGGCGGCCAGCCCATCCAGCTCACCAGCGACCCCTCCCAGGACCTGCACCCCAGCTTCTCCCCCGACGGCAGGCGGCTGGTTTACTGCTCCTACGGCGGCGCGTCGGGCCAGTGGGAAATGGTCGTCATCAACCTCGATGAGCCCGGCTCCAAGCGCTTCATCGGCCACGGCCTGTTCCCCACCTGGTCCCCCGTCGAGGACAAAATCCTCTTCCAACGCGCCCGCCAGCGCGGCACGCGGTGGTTCAGCATCTGGACCGTCGAGCTGGTCAACGGCGAGGCCATGCCGCCCACTGAAATCGCCGCCAGCTCCAATGCCGCGGTGATCACCCCCGAATGGGGCCCCAACGGTCAGCAGATCGTTTTTTGCACTGTCATCAACCCAGGGACCGATGAGCAGGAAAGGCCCCGCCAGGCCGATGTCTGGGTCGTCAACGCCGACGGCTCAGGACGCGCGTGCCTCACAGGCGGGCGGTTCGTCAATCTCCAGCCCACGTGGGCCAAGGATGGAACGGTTTACTTCGTCTCTAACCGTTCACCACAGGGGCAGGAGAGCATCTGGGCGGTTCGGCCCGACCCGGTGGGCCAACTGGCCCAGCCCTCGCCGGAAACCGTCGGCGAGCCGGCGGCGATGGTGCCTACGCCATGATGGCTGATGGCCCAGGCCGTCCGGGAGGACCGGGAGGATAGGAACAGCCGGGCTCCGAGGCCCGCCAGGCGGCTATGACAGCCCCGACGGCCACGCAAGCCTGATCGGATCAACGCCGCCAGGGGAGACCTGGCTGGATAACACGGCAGGACGCCATGAAAAGTGAACAGGTCTTGCTTGGCCTGCTGGCGCTGGCGGCGCTGGTCGCGGGATGCGACCGCGCCCGCAGAGGCGAAGCGCCTCCACTGGAGGCGCCTTACGCAGCGCGGCAGGTCTGGGCGGTGGCGCCGCTGCGGAATGAGTCCGGCAGCCTCCAGGCCGATGGCGTGGTCATCGCTGATCACCTGGCGCGGCAGTTGGAGAACGCGCGGCCCATCGACATGGTGCCCGTCAACCGCGTCCTGGCCGCCATGGACGCCCTGGAGATGCCCGCCGTCGCCAGCCCTCAGGACGCCCAGCGATTGCGCCGCCTGCTGGAGGTGGACGGCCTGATCGTCGGGACCGTCACAGCCTACGAGCCGTACGACCCGCCGAAGCTGGGAATCGCCGTGGAGTTGTATCTATCTCCTCCCGACGAGCCCTTCCCCGTGTTGGACGTGCGCCGGCTGAGCAGCGCCGCGACGGACCAGTGGACGCAGCCCGATCCGCCGCCGGGGGCCCGTTCGCCGGCTTCGGTCGTCAGCGGCTTCTACGACGCGGCGGACCCCGGCGTGCGCGGGGCGTTGGAGCAATACGCCCGCTATCGCGGCATCCGGGGCCAAGGCGCGGAAAACCCGCACCTCTACCGCATGAGCATGGACCTGTACACCGAATTTGTCAGCTACCTGGTCAGTTCGCGGTTGCTTCAGGCTGAATCGCAGCGCCTGGCGCCGCCTGCCGGTAGCGACCCAACCTCCCCGTGACGGGCCGGCACGCCGGTCCCCGCTGCGGGGCGGGGGCAGGAGCGTGCGGAATGCTTTCCGATTCATCTGAACCCGATTCATCCCCGCCGCGGCCGGATGCCGCTGCGGGCCCGACCGGCGCCCGGGCCGGCGAGCTGGTCCTGCTCAAGAACGGCCAGCGGTTCGTCTTCCGCTGCGCGCCGGGGCAGGAGGCCCAGCTCCTGGACCGTGTCAGCCAACTCGTGCGCGACCCCCGGTCGGGCCTGAGCTGGTTTGACGCCGCAGTGCTGTCGCACCAGGTCGGGCTGGAGCTGGGTCAGCGGCTCAAGCAGCAGATGCGCACGATGGGAGCCCGCGCCGCCGGCAGCGGCAGGGCCTGAGGAACCAGCGATGTCATCAACTTCCCTGATTGATCAGTTCGTCGATTACCTGCGTTTTGAGCGCCACTTCAGCCCTTACACCGCCCGCTGCTACGGCGCGGACCTGCGCCAGTACGCCGAATACCTCGCCGACAGCCGGCCCGCCGACCAGGAGGCCCCCGCCTCGCCCGCGCCGGGCCAGGCCCCCTCCGACAACGGCCAGGCGGCTCACCTGCTCAACCAGCGCCTCCGCGCCGCCGACGCCATGACCATCCGCGGCTTCCTGACGCATCTGGACGGCTTCGGCTACTCCGCCGCCACCACCGCCCGCAAGATCGCCACCCTGCGCAGCTTCTACAAGTGGATGTGCAAGCGCAGCATCATCGAGAGCAACCCCATGCTCCTGATCCGCACGCCCAAGCAGGCCAAGCGCCTGCCCAAGGCGATCTCCGTCGAGCAGGTCGAAAAGCTCCTGGCTGCGCCCGACAACCGCGACACCCTCGGCGCACGCGACCGCGCCATCCTCGAAACGCTCTACTCCACCGGCGTGCGCGTCAGCGAGCTGGTCGACCTCAACCGCAACGACCTGGACCTGGCCACCCAGACCATCCACGTGCGCGGCAAGGGCAAAAAAGAGCGCATCGTCCCCCTGGGCACCCACGCCATGTCGGCCATCCGCCACTACATGACGCTCCTGGAGCCCGACCCGCGCTTCCGTGCCCTGCGCGACCGGTCCATGACCGACCCGGCGGTGCCGCTGTTCGTGAACAAGACCGGCGGGCGGCTCTCGAGCCGTTCCGTCCGCCGCAAGCTCGACAAATACCTCCGCATCGCCGGCCTGGACCCCTCCATCAGCCCGCACACCCTGCGCCACAGCTTCGCCACGCACCTGCTGGACAACGGCGCGGACCTGCGCAGCGTCCAGGAGCTATTGGGCCACCAGTCGCTCTCGACCACGCAGATCTACACCCACCTGTCCACCATGCGCCTGCGCACCGCCTACGACCAGGCGCACCCGCGGGCGGTCTAGTTGGTTAGCCAGACCGCCTCACGCTCCGTCGGGCGCACGGCTCAACGGGCAACGTTTAATTCGCCAGGAACGCCGCCAGGCTCAGCGCGGTGCCCGCGGCTAGTGCGCCCAAAAGGACGTAAAGCAGCCGTTGCTGAAAGGGGGAAAGGGCGTCGGCCTCGGAGGCGGACCAGGGCTGCCAGGGCTGGCCCAGCAGGACCGCCCGCGCCCAGGCCTCCTGCTGGCGCATCCGCCGCCACAGCCGCTTGAGGGGGTGGTGGGGCGGTTGCAGGCCGATGGCCGCCCAGGCCGCCAGCAGCGGCAGGGTCAGCATCCAGGCGTGGGGATCGATCGACAGCAGCCCGTGTTGGAGCATGGCCGGTTTTAGGTTTTTTAGGTTTTGCGCAGCTTACGAGCCGTTGCGCAGCAGGGCCTGGAGCAGATCATTCACCGGCACGGTCGCGAACGTCGTGGCCGTGTCGCTGATGGCGTAGGGGATGACCAGCAGGCCCTGGTGGATCATCGCCCCGCAGGAGTAGACCACGTTGGGCACGTAGCCGTTGCGCTCGGTTTCGTCGGGGGTGATCAGCGGCTCGCGCAGGTGGCCGATGACGCGCGACGGGTCGCGCAGGTCCAGAAGCGAAGCGCCGATGGAGTATTGCCGCATCGGCCCCACGCCGTGGGTGAGCAGGATCCACCCGGCCTCGGTCTCGATCGGCGGGCCGCAGTTGCCGATCTGCACATACTCCCAGGCGTAGCGCGGCGTCTGGAGCTTCTGGGCATGGTTCCAGAAGTAAACATTGTCCGAATGCATCAGGTACATGTTCTCGCCGTCGAGCCGGGAGACCATCAGGTACTTCCCGTCGATCTTCCGCGGGAACAGCGCCATGCCCTTGTTCTGCACGTATCGGCCGTTGAGCGTGTGGATGCCAAGGTCCTGGAAGTCCGGCGTCTGGAGCATCTGCGGCAGGATGCGGTAGCCGTTGAACGCCGTGTACGTGCCGTAGTACATCACCCGCCCGTCATCGTCGACGAAGCGGGTCAGGCGCAGGTCCTCGATGCCTTTGGACTCGTTTTCGGAGGTGGGGAAGATCACCAGCTCCGAGGGGTCGGTGTCGGGGGGCAGCTCCAGGTGGTAATTGCTCCGAGCCAGCCAGAGGAGGTTTTCAGCGGTTTCGGTGATAGGCGAGGGCCGGTCGGGCTGCTGCCGCACCTGCTGGATGGTGCGGTCGAGCTGCTCGAAGGTGAACCAGTCGGGCAGGGCGTCGAGCACCATCTTGGCCGCGGCGTTGTAGGCGCCCATCTCGATGAGCTTGAGGGTGAACAGCTTTTTCTCGTACTGCTTGTCGCGTCGGACGCGGAGGCTGGCGGCGTATCGGCTGGGCGGGTCGAAGCGGATGTGGCCGTCGCGGTCGAGCAGGCCCGTGCGGAACACGATGGAGGAGACGTGCCCCTCGCCGGTGGCCCGCAGGCTCATGAGCACGCGGGCCTGGCCTTCCTCCAGCCCGCTCTGGTCCGGGTGCGGGACGATGGAGGGGTTGAACAGCGCCGCCGACTCGATGGCGTATTCCATCGTGAAGTAGGAGCCGATCAGCAGCCGGCGGTTGCGCGAGAGCCGCTGGGCGTGGGGGACGTGGGCCTGCACCTCCTCAAAGTGCTGCTCCAGGGCGGCCTCGATCCGCCGGTGGCGCGAGCGGAAGTGCGTCAGCGTCCGCTCCAGCAGGGCGTCCACCTCCGGCTCGCTGAGCTTGAGGACGCGCTCGATGACCGAGCGGGCCCGCTCCTGACCGCCGAAGCTGAAAAAGCGGGTGATCACCCGCCGATCGTCCGAGGTGAACCGCTCGGGGCGGCGCATCACCCGCAGGGGCCGAGTCGCTGTCTGCGGGCTGGTCTTGGGCGCAGCGGCGGTTGCAGCGGTTGCGGGGGTGGACGTCATGCTCACCATGTATAACGATATCGGTGAGAACCGCAGCAGACAATCGGGCAAGGCCCGAAAAAAAGCTGATTTTTTCAGGGATTGGGCCGCTTCGGGCTAGGGGGAAGCCTCACCGAACAGCGCCCGCCCGATGCGGACCAGGTTGGCCCCTTCCTCGATGGCCACCTCGAAGTCACCGCTCATGCCCATGGAGAGGATGTTGCAGTCGCTGCCGCCGACCTTGCTGCTGCACAGCTCGTGAAAGATCTCCGCGGTGCGGGCGAAGGTGGGGCGGGCGTCCTCGGGGTTCTCGCTGTAGGGGGCCATGGTCATCAGCCCGCGCAGGCGCAGGTGAACCATGGTGTCGATCTGCTCAGCCAGGTGGATCACCGCGGGGGGGACCACGCCCGATTTGGTCGGCTCGCCCGAGGCGTTGACCTGGATCAGGATGTCCACCACCCGGTCGGTCCGGGCGGCGAACTGGTGAAGCTCCTCCGCCAGCCGGAGGCTGTCCACGCTGTGGATCAGGTTCACCAGCGGCACGACCTGCTTGACCTTGTTCCGCTGGAGGTGCCCGATCATGTGCCAGCGCACCTGCTGAACCGGCTCCTGGGCGGGCTTGGAGGACGCCCCCGCCAGCACACGCTTGCGCGACAGGAACTCCTCGATCTGGGGCACGCGCTGGGCCAGTTGCTGCACGCGGTTCTCGCCCAGGTCGCGGTGGCCCATCTCCACCAGCAGGCGGATCTGGTCCGGGGTGGCGTTTTTGGTGACCGCCACCATCAGGACCTGCCTGCGGCCAAGCTCGGATCGCTCCGCGGCGCGCTGGATCCGCTCCTGAACCCGGCGGTACGCATCGCGCAGTTGCGTGGGGCTTACCATCGGTTCCGTTGACATACGGCCAAGATTAGAACGTTTGATTCATCCAGGCAAGCGGTTGAGACAGGACAGCGATGCAGCAGATGGACTGCGGCCCAGCAGGGCGATGGGGTCGCCGGGATCAATCCAGGATCAGCCCGGAATCAGTCGGCGAGAGCGGGTCAGTCAGATCGAGGCGGCGCGGGCCTTGCGGCGGGGCCGGCCGGCCTGGGCAGACGAAGAAATCAACGTCCGGGGCGTCCGGGGCTTGCCCAGCCTGAACAGCCGGCGCTTCTTCAGAAACCACTTGCCCCCCACAAACCCCGCCATCCCCAGCAGCACGCCCCCGATCGCCACCGCCTGCCCGTCAGCCACCCACTGCGAAACCTGGTGGATCTGATGCGAGAAGGCGTAGGCCAGCAGCAGGATCGCCGGCACGCTCAGCAGCGCCGCGGAGCCGTCAAAAAGGAAGAATTTCCAATAGGGGATCTTGAACCCGCCCGCGGTGAAGAACGCCGCGGTCCGCAGCCCCGGCAGGAACCGGGCCATAAAAATGAACTTGCCCCCGTGGCGGTGAAGCATCTGCTCTGTCCGCGCCAGCCGCTGCTCTGTCAGGAACCGGCGAAGCAGGGGCAGCCGCGGCACGTGGTGGCCGTACCGCCGACCCAGAACAAAGATCAATCCATCCGCCCCCAGGATCGCCATGAACGCGCCGGGGAACATGACCCACGGATTGGTGTACCCCTGGCCGCAAAGATAGCCCGCCACGATCAGCGGGATGTCCTCCGGCAGGGGCAAGCCCAGCCCGGATAGAAGCAGCACGCCTATGACCGCCACATAAGGCGCGTGGCCGGCAAGCTGAAGGAGCAGGGCTTCCATATAAGCTCGCGGGATTCTAACGACTTTGGCCGGTGGGTGCTTGAGCCCCTAGGAAGCCAGCCGAGCCACCCACGCCAGCGCTTCCCGGCGGTCGCGGACACGCCCCTCCAACTGGGCGTCGTAGACCCCATCGAGTAATCGGCGAAAATCCGGGCCCGGCTGTAGCCCCATCCGGATCAGGTCGTCGCCGTTGACCAGGGGAGGGGGGGCCACCCCTTCCTCCAGAAGCGGCTGGGCTTGACGCTCAATCCGTTCTACAGCCTGCCTTTCCGGCAATGCCCGCAGCAATTCCAATGCCTGGCTCCATAACGGTTCCGCCAGCAATCGCTTGCGCTGGGCCACCCCCATCGCGTCCCACGCCGCTGCCCGGGCCGCCAGTCGCAGCACCTGCATCAATTCGTCCCGCTGCTGGTTGCTCAGGCACAGCGCCCCGCGCCATCGGCTGACCACCCGGGACGCCTCGCGCTCGACGAACCGGGTCAGGCGGTCAAGCTCGATCGGCGGGGGCTGAACGTGGCGATCAAGCATCCAGGCCGCCAGGCGGGTGGGATACGCCGCTTTCTGGCTCAGGGCGGTCAGCGTCGGCAGGGGGGCTTGCTGGGCAGGCTCCTGCAGCGCCGGGCCGTCCAGCCCCAGCGACTGCATCATTTCCGCTGCCTGCGCCGGCCGCGGGCCGGTGAGCATCCAC